>CAZLZJ010000088.1:0-6266 GCA_964563975.1 uncultured Prolixibacteraceae bacterium | reverse complement strand
TTAGGAAGCTGCCACTTAGTATTATAATTCAGGCGGGTGTACTTATCGGCTTCCTCTTCTTTAACTTTCCGGTTTTCATGATCCCAATGCATCACCTGTCCGTACCTATATGCTATATTACCTAATTCTGAAACAATTGCAACATTTGCTCCCACCTCAACAGGAGCATTAAGAGGCTCCTTTTTCCTAATAAAATTGAGAAAATTCCTGACATGCTCATCCAGTCCGTCGCCATAATTCTTTTTCTTTTCACCTTCAAAAAATGGTCCCTTTAAGTCATCACTCCGGTCTCCCATTGTTTCCCATCCGCTGCGATCAACTATAAGAGTCCCTTTTTGTCCGACAAAAGCTACTCCGTGCCCTCTTCCATAAGGTCCTATTCCCGGATTCAAACCACACTCCCATATCATTGTATGCTTTGGGTAATTATATATGGCCTGCTGAATATCGGGTGTTTCAATTGCACCTTTTTCATGGTAATAAATACCTCCGCCGGGAGCAATTGAATCAGGCATTAACGAATCCATCGAATAAAGAGCAAAATCAAGAAGGTGCACTCCCCAATCTGTCATGGCACCCCCTGCATAATCCCACCACCATCTGAAATTATAATGAAACCTGTTGGCATTAAATGGTCTCGAAGGAGCCGGCCCAAGCCACATATCATAATCTACATAAGGAGGCGCTTCTGAATCTTCCAAAGCCGGATAGGGATGATCATAACCTTTATATATCCATGCTTTAACCAAATGCACATCACCCAGCTTACCTGATTTAACAATATCTGCTGCCTCAAACCAATGTTTTGAGCTGCGTTGCCACATACCAACCTGCACTCCTAACGAAGGATTTTTTTTCTGTGCCCTGACCATGGCATAACACTCTTCTATACTGTGAGCCATAGGTTTTTCCACATAAACATGCTTCCCCGCATCTAATGCTGTTATCGTCATATAAGCATGCCAATGATCCGGGGCTCCGATAATCACCGCATCAACATCCGGATCATCAAAGATTTTTCTGAAATCAGAATAGACCGCGGGTTTTTTGCCTGTTAGCTTCTCCACATCTGCAGCCTTAGCTTCAAGAATATTAGAATCCACATCACAAAGTGCTACGCAATCAACATTATTTTCTTTTGCCAAAAAACTTTTTAAGTTACTGAAACCCATACTGCGGCAACCTATCAATGCAACACCCACTCTCTCTCCGGGTGATGCACAAGCGTCCATAAACATAGGCAAAGATCCTATGGCAGCAGTTGCAAGCGCAGAATTTTTAATAAATTTTCGTCTGTTAAAATTCATTTTATATGTATATATTGATATTTTTTATGAAATTGTAAATATAAAGGTTCCATAATAGAAAATGAAACCCTTTTACTATTTTTTTTGAGTAGCAAAAATCCGGAAGTTGATTTTCTTTTATTATACTTATGCTGCTTTCATCCGATTGAAGTGCTCTTTCTGATTTTTTTATTAACTTGGCAAAGCATATACTACTAAGTATTGCGTGAATAAAAAATATAAACCCATGGGATTAAAAAAGTTAATAAAAGAAAGATTTTCAGTAAGGAAATATAAAAATAAAACGATTGAAAAAGCAATACTGACAGAGGTTCTTGATGCCGGAAGAGTGGCCCCCTCGGCTGCTAACTATCAGCCATGGCATTTCATTGCAGTGCAGCATCCTGAAAATCTTAAAAAGCTCCATTTAACATATAAAAGGGAATGGATAAGAAGTGCTCCTGCAATTATTATTGTATGCGGAGATCACCGGCAATCATGGAAAAGGGGCTCCGACAATAAAGATTTTTCTGATGTTGATATTGCTATTGCCGTTGACCATATGACATTGAGAGCGGTTGAGCTGGGGCTTGGTACCTGCTGGGTTTGTAATTTTGATGCTAAAAAATGCTCAGAGTTATTTGAGCTTCCGGCACATATTGAGCCATTAGTACTGCTTCCAATAGGCTATCCGGATGAAGAGGTGAAAGAAAAAAAGAGAAAGTCTTTAGATGAGATAGTCCATTGGGAAAGTTTTAACAAACCGGTAAACTGCAAGGAATAAAAATTTGAACCTGAAGATGCACAATAAATGACTGCCATAAACTGTGCCCCAACCATTACTGCGGCTTCAGCCGGCAGATCAGATAAACATTTTAGCCACATGAAGCGCTTGACTGCCATAACCTCCTCCAAAAAGGTGATAGTGATTCAGGATATGGTATAACCGGTAAAGCTTATTGCGCTCCTTCCATCCGGATGGCAGCGGGTTTATTTCATTATAGGCATCATAAAAGCGTCCTGAAAATCCACCGAAAAGTGTCATTATTGACATCTCCATCTCCCTGTCGGCGTAATAAGCCGCTGGATCAATCAATGAGGGGCCTTTATCGGTCATCATATAGTTACCTGACCATAGATCACCATGAATCAAGACAGGTGTTGATTTTTCAGGTAACAATTCAGGAATCCTGTCAAGCAGCTTATCATATATTTTCATCTCACCCACCGAAAATGCCCTTCTCCTTTGTATCTGTCCAAGTAAAAACCTAAGCCTGTTATCCCTGAAAAAATCTGTCCAATTGGTTTTCCAGCTATTATCCTGCGGCGTGGTGCCACAATAATTATCATCAAAAAAACCATACCGGTCATTTGTGAATTTATGCATCTCTGCCAATCCCCTTCCAAGTGCCACATCGTCTCCTGATCCCGGCCTGAGGTATTCAAGTACTATAAATCCGGAATGTGCACCTACAGAAGAGACCGCATACACCTCAGGAATAATAAGTGAACCTCCGGAAGCTTTTTTCATCTCTTTCAATCCTTGTGCTTCCCTGATAAACATATCGCCGGGACAATCACTGTTCCACTTCAAAAAAAAGGGCCCCAGGTCAGTTTCTAACTTTGATGCATGGTTAATACATCCGCCGCCAACGGTGGAAAAAGAGTGTATAGAAACCTGCTGTCCGAAATGTTCAGACAACATAATTTCAATTTTTTTATACATATCTGCTTTCTCTTTAACAGGCATAATCATCTTTTTTAAATACCGGCATATATAAAATAAGCCGGAAACTGTTTTTTTTACAAAGCACTACTTATCTGACACCTTCTCTTTTGAGCCAAGCCAAAAAACCGCACTGGCAAACCAAATAACAGTCCCTGCAAGCATCAGCGAATTAAGTTTTGAACGACTGATCTCCCCTAAAAAGAAAAGTATCGAAGGAAGGATCACCAAAATTAATCCGGCTAATGAAATTATTTGAAGAATTCGTTTCATATTACGCTACCTTTTTTTGATACAACTTACTAAACAGTAAAAACAAACCTATAGCCAATACCCATGCCGGAAGAGGCAGGAAATAAAGTTCAACACCCACTGCAATATTCATAATCAATGCAGCTATCAATAAAATAAACCAGGTCAGCCCGGCAGCCCAGTTAAAATTGATTTTCATTTTTTCTGCATAATAATCCTGCAACTGAAACTTTTTCATCAGATAAAAATCTGCAAAAATTACTCCGCCCATAGGTATTAAAACAAGTCCGTACAGTGCCACAAAATCCATTAACTTCATTACTAATGCAGGAAAAAGAGCAGCTGTTGTAGTAACCAGTCCGGCCAGAAGAGTAACCTTCCACCGGCTCCACCCGGGAGAGGCCACCTGCAAAGCCAGTCCGGCCCGATAGAGAGTCGGGTTGGCTGTAGTCCACCCGGCAACAATAACACAAAGAGCACCGGCTATTCCGGCAGCCTGAAAAGCTACCTCTCCTGGAGCATCACTTGAAGCAGCAGCATACAAAATACCGGAGCAAATCCATGCTACATAATGTCCTAAAAACATCCCTACGGCAGAAGCAAACCCATACTGCCATTTCCTGGCATAACGGAATATCGAAAGGTCACTCATACCAAGATGCATTGCTGCATTAGCAAACCAGGTAAAAAAGATGACGTGCCATATTGTAAACTTTGATTGCCCTTCAAGCGCTCTGCCAGTCCATATCTTCTCATGAGCCACATCCCAAAAATTACCCAAATTGGTTTCTATTCCCAATTTTGGAAAAGAGGCAATTGCTGCGGCAATAAATATCAAAAACATCCACGGTGCCGCTACTTTTGAAAATCTTGCCATCTTTTCAAATCCCAGAATTGCAAATGTGGTAATAACTGCTCCAACAACAAATACAGTGATAACCCAACCGGCACTTGTGGGGTACATATCATTCAATGTAGGCATTTCAACATTAAAAGGTATACCCGCTGCCGTAGCCGAGACAGCCACCATTGCTCCTGCCAGAAAGCAAAACATGAGGGCATTTACAATATTATAAAGAAAAACCAGTACCGAACCGCAAATTTTTTTCAATTGCCAGTATAATGATAACCGGACTTTCACTGCAATAGGTGCCGTAATGAATGCCCAGCTAAGGACAGCCATTATATTTCCTATCAATCCTCCTAAAAACATATCAGTAACAGATACTCCGTGAGCGACAAAAAGCATACCTATAACAAACTCAGTACCGGCCACATGCTCTCCGGCAAAGCTTCCCAGAAAATTGCCAATACCCTGCAAGGCGTTATTAGTCACAGGCTCACGGTCAAACTCATAAAGTGAGTCTAACCTTTTTGAAATGGTTTGTACCTTCATGCTGTAGTTCAATTATGTTTAAAAAGTTTCTAATTTATAGAATAAATTTCAAAAATTTCAGGAAACTTACAAACTTTAATTGTAATTATGTAACTTGGTCAAAATAGAATATTATTATGCAAAATACATTACTAACCTATTTTAATAAACGTTTGGGCCGCGAAGACCTCCATGAAAAGAAAAAAACAAATCCTGGCCCGGTGATCACAATATCCAGACAAGTAGGATGTAACGGAGTAAAACTTGCAAAAAAAATTGCAGACAAATTAAACGAGCATCCTGCATTTTCAACATGGAAATTATTAAGTAAGGAGATCTTCTATGAAAGCGCCAAAGAGCTGGATATGGAGCCTGAAAAAATCAGGAGAATGTTCAAGCAGGAAGAATCATTTACACTGACAGACATAATTAACTCATTAGGAACCAGAAGATTTAAAAGTGAAAAGAAAATTGTCAGAACTGTAAAAGAGATTATTTACTCTTTTGCAGAGGATGGCTATTGCATCATAGTAGGCCGGGCAGCACATATTATTGCAAGCGACATTAAAAATGCCCTTCATGTCAGGTTGTACGCTCCCTTGAAATACAGGGTTAAAACGATTATGGAGAACAACCTTTTAAATATGGAGGAAGCATATGAGTTTATCAGCAAAGTTGAAAAAGAACGAATTGCCTTTCGGAATACTATTGGAGGAATAAATACGGAAACCGACCTGTTTGATATTTTTATTAACAGGGCAACATTTGATGATGAAGATACCATTTACCTAATAATAAAAGCAGCAGAAAAAAAAGGCATTTTTAAAGATTACCTGGACCTTCCGCATCTTTATCTGTAATTAAGAGATTTTCTTCCGGCGGGATAATTAAGAATAACCTGTCCAGTCAATTGCAGGAATTAACCTTTCAAAGCAGTTTATATCTCCATAAAGAAAATCTGCCGGGCGGGATGGATTGTCATAACACATCATCGGATGCATCATAGATATGACATTTTTAAGTTCAATGCCTCCTGATGCTTCTGCTGCATGGTTGCCCCAAAGAAACCATACTGCACCATCTGCTTTTTGATTAATAAAATTTAAAAGCTTTGCCGTAAAATTTTTCCATAGCTGTTTATGGCTTCCGGGATATCCGGGTTCACAAGTGAAAGATGTATTCAGCAACAGAACTCCCTGCTTCTCCCAATGGACAAACAACTCGCCGGGGGGCAGTACGGGAAAATCTGATTTAAGCTTTTCCTTAAGATTGCTATAACTGATAATTTCGCCGGTATAAGCTTTATAAACCGCCCTTAAAATATTCTTCAACGATATATTTCTAAAACTTTGTTCCCAGGTAGTTAAATCACCCACTTCAAAAGCCCGCCCGGTTGCTGCTCCTTCCTGCGGATAAGGGTCCTGACCCAAAATTACAACCTTGGCTTCATGGAGGGGAAACTCCAAAAACCTTAAAACCTTATCTGTGCATGGAGTATATGGCCGACCGGATATTTGAGACTCAATTTCTTTCAACAATCCTGTAATTGAACTGTTTAAAAATGGTTGCCAAATATCATTAACTGCAATATTTTTTAAAAAAACCGAACTCATTTACATATATATTT
>CAZLZJ010000087.1:0-6297 GCA_964563975.1 uncultured Prolixibacteraceae bacterium | reverse complement strand
AACACTGAAAATCAAATGAAAATAAAAATATATAATGTTAAGTTAATTCAAAAAAAGTTCAATTACCGGTATTTCCACATTGGGTTTATTAACAGGAAGCCGCAAATTCAAATCATTTTCCGTAGAAATACTGCCTTGCATGTGATGCCCGTATGGGGCAGTGATCAGCAATTCTGAAGCATCATGCAGGAACTGGGCATACTTAATCTTTCCCTTATAGCCGGGCAACCTGAAGTTGGTCATCGGATAATCCAAAAGATGAATATATAACCTTTTTGTATCAGGATTATATGTAAGCACCGAATTTGCAGGTACCTCAAATCCGGCAGGCGCCTGCGTACATCCATATACGGACCTTCCGTTAACCTTCATCCATTCTCCCATTCCGGCAAGAGCTTTATCAGCACGGTGATCAAAAATACCCCTTGCAGTCGGCCCCACATTCAACAACAGATTACCTCCCTTGCTAACCGACTCGATCAAAAGTACAAGCAGCTGCTTTTTATCTTTCCATGTATGCTCATCCCTGTAATAGCCCCATGATCCTGAAAAAGTCTGGCAAGTCTCCCACGATATCTTTTTACCGTCAATTTCAGGCCAGCTTTCCACCTTATACTGCTCAGGTGTGGTAAAATCCCATCCGCCCCAATAATCTTTCAGGTCTGCCCTGTCGTTAATTATTATTCCCGGCTGAATATCGCGCACCATCTTTACCAGTTCAACAGACCCCCAGTCGTCGCGCCCTTTGCCAAACTCACCCGGATAAGAGTAATCAAGCCATAAAATGTCAATCTTCCCATATTTAGTTAATATTTCGCGTACCTGATTTTTCAGATATTCACGATAAACAGCCATATCCCTGCCTTTGTTAAGCTCGTCATATTCAGCAGCAGTTTTAGCACTCCGGGGATGCACCCTGTCGATTGTAAACTCGGGATGGTGCCAGTCGATCAGAGAGTAATAAAACCCGATACCTAAACCTTCGGCACGAAAAGCTTCGACCCACTCCTTAATAATATCTTTTCCGTAGGGAGTATTCACAACATCATAATCTGTGTAAGCCGACTCAAACATACAAAAACCGTCATGATGCTTACTTGTGATAACTGCATACTTCATTCCCGCTTCTTTAGCCTTTTTTGCCCATTCGGCAGGATTGAACAGATCAGGATTAAAAGCCTCAAAATATTTCTGATAGAGGTCATCAGGAATCCTTTCATGTTTTTTAACCCACTCATGGCGGGCAGCCTGAGCATATATACCCCAATGAATAAACATTCCGAACCTTGCATCAGCCCACCACTTCAATCTCTCCTCCTTTTGTGATTCAGTCTCATCCCAAATCCTTTTTTGCGAAAATGCACTTTGCGCGAGAAGCAAAGTCAAAATCAGCACAGTTGCTATTTTTTTCATGGTTATTTAATTTTAATCAGATAAAAAACTACTATTTATTCTGTACCAAAATAGTATAAAAAATTAAACTTATTATTCATTTCAGCCACCATTTAACTCCTTTTCGTCTCTTAACAATAATTTCATTGCCAATTATAGATATTTGTCCCAATTTGAGCCAATTCCTATTTTCATTTCAGCAAACTAATGTGTTAATTATGAACTATTTAACTTAAACGGCATAAGACTTGCACATAACAATAAACCTTTAACTCAAAACGAAACATAAAAAATACAATGTACAAAAGGCCGTGAAATATTTAAAAATTTTTATGCCGCATTTACATAAAAGAGGAGATATTAACATTACATAAAATGATTCAGATGAAAAAAAGATTAATTGAGAAAAAATTGTTTTTTAATTTTTTTCGTTCTAATTTGCATGCCGTAAGTGATAGGGTTCATGAAATTTTCGGGAAGATAAAGAAATATGGGTTTAAATCAATTTCTTCTTCGTTTTTTCATCAATCCACTGTAAGTGAAGAGTTTAAGTATTTTTCAATATTGTTAAGCATGACAAATTGCAATAAGACGGCAATTGCATGGCTAACAATATAATCAATAACAAAACATAATATGCGATGAAAAAAGATTTACAACAGAACAAAACATTGAAATTTTGTTTAACCGGATTACTTTTTTTAGTAATCAGTTTTACAAATCTCACCTCTCTCTCAGCTCAGGATTCTGAAGCTAAGAATGAATGCCGGATCTCTCTCCAGCCTGTATCCAGCAAATATCAGAACTTGCAGGAAAGGGAAGCCTTTTTCCTTATCAAGGTTGAAAATAAGGGATCAACAGAAGAGTCAGTAACTTTATCAGTGCAAAACAATAATGAAAACTGTGCGAACCCTGACAATTCCAATAGTTCCGGCAACATTACTTTAGCATGGGAATTACTTGAACCTGAGGCGGACAAAACCTTAGAAAAAGTCTCGATATTACCGGGCGATAATTTTACTTTCAGGGTTAAAGCCGTTTCATCTCCTAATGACCGGTTAAGAGCCTGGAGTTGCGCCGAGCTGAAAGCAGTGCCGGCCGGCTGTCCCGAAAAGGCAGCGGTATTGAATCTGTTTACATATAATCCTCATCCTTCACCGGAAGAATGATTGTTCGGGAGAAATTACAATTCTCCGGAATATCAATTATTAAACAATAATTAATAGAAAATATGGGAACAAAATTTTACTTAATTCAAATGAAAAAAACATTTGCGAAAATACCTGTTATACTGATATTTTCAGTTTTACCGGTATTTATGACAATCTTCAGTGCAAATGCACAATTTCCAGAGGTCAGGTCGACAAATTCAAGCAGTGTGACAGGCATAGGTTCTGCCAGTCATGAAATTTTACTTCCTTCAGGAATTGAAAGCGGGGATCTGATTCTTGTTTTTTGGGCAGACGGATCGAGTTCAAGCGATAAACCTGCTTTATCGGGCGGTTTTGAACTGCTGGAAGGGGATGAAGCAGGGAACAACAACTTTGCGGTCGGATACAAAATTGCAGACGGCACTGAAGGGACATCAATAATTACAACAAATACCCTCAGCAAACGAAGTGCTCATATAACATACTGTATCAAAAAAGGAACTTTCTCAGGGTTACCATTTGTTAATAAAAGCTACGGAAGCGACAGTAACCCGAATCCTCCGAAATTAGAGCCTTCATTGGTGTCACAAAACTATTTGTGGATTGCATCAGCACATGCCAATAAATCTTCGGATATAAACTCTTATCCGGCTAATTATACCAATACTCTGATGAGGAGGACAAATAACAGCACCTCATCCTCAACGGAGCATGCACAAGTAGCAACCGCACAGAGGGATCTTGCAGCAACCGATGAGGATCCCGGCTCTTTTACCTTTAGTCAGAATGTTGACTGGGCAGCCTTTACAATTGGCATCCAGGGATCCTGTTCCGCTGAACTTACACTTGCTTCAGGAGCAGGAACCAACAATCAAAATCTTATCAGTGGGGAGCCGATGATTCCAATCCGTTACAATGTGAGCGGAGCCACCATTGACGATGTATTGTTCAGCCCGGCATCGCCCGGCGGAGTCAGCGTAAATAAACAATCATCCTATGTTGAGATAAGCGGTACTCCCGACAATAGCTTTACTTATACTATTACCACTTCGGGAGGATCACCCGATGGATGCGCAACAGCATCAGGAGTTGTAAAGGTCGTCACAGCCGACACTACAAGTATTACCCTTGCTAAAACAGTTGTACCCAAAGAAGATGCATGTAATATGTTCGATGTCACGCTTTCTATTACGGGCGATGCGCCTCCAAGGCCGGTTGAAGCAATATTGGTAATCGACCTGTCGGGAAGTATGGAAGGTTCACCAATTGCAAATGCAAAAGCTGCTGCCAAGAGTTTTGCGCAAAAGCTGCTTAGCCCCGAAGGCAATCTGACAGGACTTAACAGAGTCGGTATTGCTTCTTATGGAACTACAGGCTACCTGGATCTGGGTTTAACAAATAACCTGTCGCAGATAGAAAATGCAATAGACAATCTTACAGCCGGGGGACACTTAGGCAGATATACAAATATAGAACAAGGGTTTGTTGTTGCGGCAGATCATATGAATGCAAATGCAACACATGATTGCGAAACCATCAGGGCCATATTAATGATGACTGATGGTGTTGCAAACAGAGCGGGAGCAACCGGTGGAACCTCTTGTACAACAAGCCCCACAAATCATACAAATTGCACCATAGCTGCTTATGAAGCAGGACAAGCCGCACAGTTTTTTGACGTTGGAGGAGAAACCTATGAAACATGGGTTTACTCCATAGGGCTATTCAGCGATATCTCGGGCGGAGTGCAAAACTTGGCTGAAAATACACTTACCTTAGCACAGCAGCCTCTCAACGGAGGAACATGGTTCACTGAACAAGCAGCCGATCTGACTTTCATTTACGACCAGATCTTCGAAAGCTTGGTTTGGGCTGCACAAGCTATTTCCGGAATATCAATGGTGACAGACGATATTGACGGCAATTTTGAAATTATCAGCGGATCAGTAGCTGTTTCCAAGGGAAGCTACAACATTTCAAATAATACAATATCCTGGAATGTCAATGCAGTTTACAATGAAGAGATCCATATGACCTACTCCCTGCAGCCTGTAGATCCCGACAATTGCGGACTTATTGCTTCAGGCCAGTCAGTAATGCATTACGAAACTCCCAATTGTTATGAAATCGACAGGTCATTCCCTCATAAAGATGCCTGTGTGCCTTGCTTTAACATAAGCTCCAATCCCGTAGCTTCGCAAGAGGTGTGCTGCGGAATTGAATTTGAAGCAGGTGCAGAACTTACTAGTACCTGCTCAAAAGGGTTTTTCACATATAACTGGGATTTTTACAGCGAAAATGATTACTTAGGAAGTGAAACAAGCGCAGAGGGCCTTTTCGAAATTGCTGCAGATTGCGAAGAGTATTTAGACTCTGAAATAACTGTAATATTAACAGTTACCTTTAATGACTCAACAGGTGTCTGTACACAAACCAAATCGGTTACATCATCTGTATTCCTCGAAAATATTCCGCCTCTGATTGACGGGACATTACCTGAAAGTACTATTTATGCGTGCGACTATGATGATGTGCCCGGCGCGGTTGAAACATATCAGGAGCTGGTTGAGCTCAGCGGCGGCGGCCTTACAATAACACCGGGCTGTACCGACCTCTTCTTAGCTGTAGAAGATTCAGTCTGGGGAACCTGCCCGTTAAATGTTAAAAGGATATATACTTTAACAGATGGTTTCAGCTTCAGTGAAAGTCTGTACCACTTTATAACGGTCAATGACACTGTTACTCCGCAAATCACAAGCTGCCCGGCAAATAAAGCAGTTGATGCCAACGACGGCTCAACTTATCTCCATTCCGGCAACACATGGGATGCCACAGCAACCGACAATTGCGATTTTACGCTGACAGCAACACTTAGCGGCGCAACATCAATAACCACACCTTTAACAACACTTGATGGCGTTGCATTCAACGACGGCACAACCACGGTTACATGGGTTGCAGTTGACAATTGCGACAACAGTGCAAGCTGTACATTCACAGTAACGGTAAATGCCTACGGAGATGTTGAAATTGAAAAAGAAGCCGTTACTGCAGAGGCATTTACGGGCGAAGAGCTTATATATAAGATAACCGTTAAAAATAACGGCCCGGGTCCCGCCACAGGTGTAATGATCAGCGATGATGTCAGTTCAATATATACCGATGCACCTCAATTTTCAACCGACGGGGAGAACTACTCCGCATGGACGGGAACTTACATCCTTTTGTCAGATCTCGCCAATGGAGCATCTGCTACCATATATATTAAAGGAACACTTTCCGAAAATCAGTGCGAAGATGTTGTAAACACAGCTACTGTTTCCAGCAATAACGATAACAATGCAGAAAACAACAGCAGCACGGTAACAACGACGGTAACGGATAATATCAAACCGGTAATTACGGCATTGTCAAACTACTCGATCGAAGGGTGCGACACAGATGCAATCACAGGATGGGTTTACTCGGAAACTCAAATAGACATTACTTCATCCTATGCCGATTCATCTCTTAATGTATCCGATAATTGTGAAATAAAAGCCGTATACTACTCCGATACAAAAACAGGCAGTTGCCCGGTGGTTGTAACCCGTACATTTACTGTCGTCGACAAAAGTGACAATCAGGCTACCGCCACTCAGACCATCACCATCGACGATACTACCGCACCGGAATTTACAGACTGCCCGTCAGATAAAACAGTTGATGCCAACGACGGCTCAACTTATCTCCATTCCGGCAACACATGGGATGC
>CAZLZJ010000086.1:0-6427 GCA_964563975.1 uncultured Prolixibacteraceae bacterium | reverse complement strand
TTTTGGTTGAAAAATTATTTTAATAACCAATCCCGGGCTGAGGTTACTATGTTTCTTTTAATTAAAAATCAGCCATCCCAGGTCAGCCGGATTATCATTTCCAAGCACCAATCTGGAAGTCGTCGGATTATTAGGACGCCATGAGCAGCTCCCTTCACCTCCTTTTTGCACTGTTATATCAACACGGACCGGATCAGATTGAGCAGGATCAATTTTTAATGTACTTAACGGTATCCTTGAAACAAAGTATTTTTGTCCATCAACCTCAACCTCCCTGAACCCGGCGGTATATATAAGTGAGTATCCCAGTGTTCTGACAGGATCGCCGGCATTTGATTTATTCAGCCTGCCGAATGAGAAGTGGGCTGCAGGATATAATCTTTCAGGCTCAACCTTCATTCTGATCCCGGAAATTTTATCAGCTTCTATTTTGTCAGTTACCCAAAAATATAGTGCTTTAGAGTCTCTTGCCGATGCCCATTGCACCTGATCGCCACCTTTTCCCTCCTTCAGCCCTTGCCATTGCAGCCCTGCCGGAAGTTCAATTTTACCGTCAATGTTGACATCCGCTGTTTTCACACAGTTTGCCACAGCTCCTTCAGGACGTTTACCTGTATATTCAGGGAAGAGGGGCTCACCTTTTTTTATCTGTTTTTCAATTGCCGGTACATCATTTGCCAATACTTTCTTCAATTCTCCTATTCTCCATTCAATTTTTTCAGGGAAATATTTATACCCTTCAGCTTCAGAATGAAATCCAAGCCTTGAATCATTTTTGCACAGGATTAGCAGTTCTTCATCCAAAGTGATCTCTTCTTTTACTATATCAATAAGTTGTTTTAGTATATCCAGCCTCTCTTTTCCTTCCATGCGGAACATTTTTTCGCGCAGCATATAGAAATTGAGAATATTATAACCACTTCGGAATTGAATGCCCAGCGCTTTGGCAACGCCGATATCCAACAATCTCTCTTTATCATTTTTATAGTTTTTTTCAATCTCATTAAACAGCTCTACACCTTTATCCCATGAGGAGGTCATTCGATGCGACAGTTCAACAACCTCTTCAAGAGAGAGCACCCCGCCAATACATTCGCCAATCCTGTCGCCACTTGGAGGCCAGGGTTGTAAAGTGGCGCTTGAGCCAATCTGCCATGTAGGTGTCAGGGGAGCATCAGCAGGTTTTAGCAGCAGCGGCCATACCGGTCCGTCATGAATCGGTCCGTAATACTGAAAATGGTTGGTAAGAGGGTAATTTTCATAGCCTTTGCTGAAGTGTGTCCATGCTTCCACTACTTTTGCAACATCTTCTTTTTTCCAATAGACAGATGCCAGGTTTTGCATAAAATCTTTTTCATTATCAGGAATATCCTGCATAGAAAGCATTCCTGCAGATTTGTTCATCAACCCCGGGTAATTACCAAAATACCAGCACAGCATAGTGTGCGTGACGCCAAGCTCCTGCATTGCATGAAATTTCTGGTAAAGTAATGATGGAACCGGAACAAACGGTACGGTTGCCACCTCATGAGAAGTACCTGTTTGTATCTTTGAGGACATTAGTGTACCATGTTTTTTTGCAATATTTGCTATATCTTCAAACCTGTCGCTCGGTCCCGGTTTTGATATCCAGTAATCACCTCCGACAAGTTTTTTGCCAAATACTTCAATCTCCACACCTGATTCAAAATTAAATTGAAGTACAACACCTTTTGGAGTATGCACCGGCAGGTCATACACCCAGCTGCCAAGTTTGTAGAGATCACCGGGATAAAATCTTTGTGGTTGTGGCATATAGAGCCAGCTGATAAATTCAGCATCAGGATTTACATCTTTCATACCTCTTTGCATTGCCGAAAGCGATGCATGGAGTATTTCCCAAGGTTCTTTATCCTTGCAGCGGGGACAGTTTATTTTGCCTTTGTGATCGCTGAATGAGGATACTGCGCTAAGGCAGGTGGTAGCTCTTTCGCCATGAGTTATATTGATGATACCTCCCAGTTCGGGAACTGCCTTAAATATTTTATTTACCGATTCATAAAGATATTCATCAGCTGTTTTGCTGAGCGGACAGAAAAGGTAGCTATTGCCTGATGAGTGTCCTCCCAGTTCGGGATATTTTTTCAGCACGGGATCATTTGGCCCCCATGCCCGGGGTTCAATACAGAATATATAAGTTTTAATACCGTATTGCAGACATTTATCTACAGTCTGTTTTAATTTTGCCAAACGTTTTACTGCATCTTTTCCTGCATCGGGAGTATATTTTGTAGCTGCCAGGTCGCGAAACTCTATTGTCAGCCACAGCCCGTTTACCCCTTCATGAGCAAGACGGTTAAGATAGTTTTCAGGATAGTAATCAATATTGTCCATCAACTCATCGCGCATTGCCGGGGGCCTTTTAATCGGGCCAAAAAAGCATCTTGAAATACGCCGCTTTATAACAGGCTTTTTCTCCACTGTTCCTATTGTCAGAAATGGAGCTCTCAGGCTAAGCATCTCATCTTCAAGATAAAATATGCCTCTTCGGATACCTTCTGTGTCGCCGGCCACAATCCGGCATTTATCTTTTTCAATTTCTAATCTGAACTCTTCTTCAATAAATCCATTTGCAGGCACAGCTTCAATTATATATTTTCCATTGGAAGTTACTCCTCCGGCCGATAAAAATGCATTAAGATCATCCCATGCAGTTTTAAGGCGTCCTTTTGGGTCAGGGAAACTATTTTTTATAGTTATTCCCTGCGAAAGGTCAGCTTGATTTTCAGTTGCTGTTTCAGGCTTCCAGTCATGTTTGACCCACATAGGGGATTTAAGGTCTTCAATGAATTTCCATGCATCCTCTCCCGGTTGGGGTGGCACATCAGCCAGATAGAGGCTGTCGCCGAAAGTGCCTTCGGAGCTGATACCGGCCTGTTGTGTGCAGTTAATTAAGAAGAATGAAATAATGATGATTGCACTGATTCCATAAGTAGATAGCAGTCGTTTCATTTTATTAAAATTAATGATTTTCAATATTTTCGTGCAGCCTGTTCCGGATTTAACCGGAGTTCCGCTTCAAATTTCAATGTTTAAAATAGTTTGTTATGATATGATTTTTTATTCGATTCTTACCTTTACCACTACCTTTTTTACTTTTTGATTTTTTCTGGATTTTACACCCGGCCGGTGAGCATCATTAGGGAAAAAGACAAAAAACCTGCCGGGCGCGGCAATCCTGAAATTGTCAATTGAGGCTATTGAGAATGAGGCATCAATTTCGCTGTTATAGAGATCAGTGATTGTGGTTCTTTCCAAAGGCACAACCCCTATTTTCTCCTCTCCCGTTATCAGGTATTGTATGTCAGCATACTTTTTATGAGCTTCATATTTTGTGTCTTCCTCATCTTTAGTTACGTACTCTTCAATATTGGCATAAAGATTTTCTCCTTCCAGTTCATGTCTTCCCGGATTAAGAGAAGCAAGGTTTTGTTCACTTAAAAAGGAAAAAGCTCTATCCCACCGTTCCCGGTTTTTAAAATATTGAAGTGCAAACTCCCGTTTGTCGACAGTTTCATCGGGCAGCACATTCCAGCCTTGTCTCCATTTACCCTTGTTGAACCATTTGTTCAGCTCTTTTTCACTCCAATTTTCCGACAGATCATTTTTTTTGGGGCTACATCCTGATATCATGGTAATAACTGTTAAAGCAATAATTAAATATGGTTTCACAATAAGAGTTCTTTAATTTATTAATCTATTTTAATCATTTTGACATTTTCCCGATTTTAGTTGGCGTTCATCTCTTTTTGCGCTTCTTTTTCCAATTTAATAACTTCCATTATTATTTTCATTTCTATATCAGGAGCCCAGGGAGTTGTGAAAATAGCCGATCTTGAACCTTCGTAGTCGCCTTCGCTTAATACTCTTGTAGATGGTATATAACCTATGACTTCATTGGCATAAGCCATAACAAACAGGTCTTCGCCAAATATTTGTTTTAGCCGGATACTGTAATCCACAACAACTTCACTACCCAGAATAGCCATATTTTGTTCTCCTATTTTCCAGAATTGTATAGGATAAGGGTATGAGGTTATTAATTGTTTACCTTTTTCTAATTTACTGCGAAGGACTTTTGCCCTGTGTATCAGATAATCGGGGATAGAGGCTTCATTTATCATTTTAGTCAGTTCTTCTTTAGTTGGTACAGGATTTGCAAATCCCAGTTCCACTTTGGAAAAGGTTGTCGACAAAACCGGTGACAGCTCTTTCATAGGTTCATTAATGACAGCCTCAACGGCAGCAGCAAGTGTTTTTCCATATTGAATTGCATAAGATACAGTGCTTCGGGGCAGAGGATTTTGATCGGCTCCTGTTCCTGCAAAATACATTGCCGTTACTCCCGGATAATCTTTTTCTAATTGAATTTGTGCGAAACCGGCATAATCTCCCGAGAACTTATATATTCCCAATGTTGTATTGTGGCAGGCATAGCCAAATACTACTGTTAGAAGTTCTCCTGCAGAATTGGTAATTTTAAATACAGGCACTGAATGGTCATACGGACCTTCTAACTCTTTACTAAGTTCATTAACAGTTGTTTTAGAACGGTGTAGCCTACGGTTTACAGCAAATCTTGTAACACCCTGTCCGGAATAGACCTTGGCCGGTTGCAGAGAACTCAATGCCTTTCCGACAATATCAACTATTTTATCTTCAACTATTTCTGAATATCTGATTATTTTTTCTCTCTGTTCGGCAGAATGTTCGCCGGTAAGGTTATCATCATAAAGATAGTCTTCCGGATCTACCATCAGTTCCGGCCCTGTATGGGTATGTGAGCTGCTAAGTATCACCCTGTCGTCTGACAGATCATATAGTTCTTTCAGACGCTTTTTGATCCTTCCTGACATATAACTCCCTCTGAAGCCTATCAGATCGGTAGTTACAAGAACAGCTATTTTGCCATTTGCATCTTGCAGTGCCAGAGCTTTAGCCCACAGGTCCACTATTTTGCCTTCCGAGGGGCGGTTTCGGGAGGCATATCCGGCCATCCACATAGATTCGCCAGGAGTTATAATAGCCTTGGAAACACCGGCCTTCCATCCGGATGAGACACTATTATAATTTGCAAATACAGAAGAAAAACTCCACATTAAAAAGAGGAAGGCAGCTAAAGAGGGATTGATTCGTTTCATATGCTGTTTTTAATACAAAAATAGATAAAATAGTAATAATATATTGATATTTAGCAGACTGTTTGGATTTATTTTTTTGTTGCCGGTTTGCTTTTCTTCAACCGCTAACTGCAATGTTTAGTGGCAATTATATTACTATAATTAGTTTACTATTTTCGCATTGCGGAAGGCATTGATTAGCTCTTCCTTTGTAGCTTTTGCAGCTTTTATATAGCGGCGGTTACTTAACGGAACAGATATGGAATTATTTTTCAGTCCGGTTATTTTACCCTCTTTGCCAATTGTTTCATAAAGCTTTACATCTGATCTTTTCAGTGGCAGTTCCAGCTTTTTGCTGCCTGAGATATGCCAGTAAACGACATACCACTCTCCATCTCTTTCAAAGCTAAATGCACGCACTTCCCTGTTTCCATTTGCAACATCTGTTATCTGATCGTAAGGCACTAATTCAAATTCATTTTTTTCATTTATCAGCAAGGTATGTTCCTGTTCCACATTTTGCAACATCTTTTTTTGTTTTTCAGTCAGCCAGTTTTTTGCCCTAACCTCTTCCCATCTTCTGTAAACCTCCATATTATCGGCAGTTCTTGCATGAGTCTTAAAGCCATGAAGGTTTGCATTTAGCGATACGGGACAGTCCCATGCTGCAGCCAAACCGGTTACAAATTCTATAATGTCCGGTTGTGTGCCGATTGATTTTTCGCTTGGAAGAAAATAGCCAAGCCACCCAAAATTTACTCTTGAAAAATCCTGTTTCATTCGCTCTGCCTGTTGTGCCGGCCATCTTTTAATTTCCTCCTTGAGGATGTCCGGTCTGAAGACATCAAAAGCATTTCCTCCGCTAAGCATATGCCAGCTGAAGTGAGATTTAGCTGCACCTTCCGCAAAAACAGGTTTAGGTTCAAATCTCCTGTAAACTTTCCACTGTGCATAAGGTACATTGAACCAGAAGGGTGGATTAACACCTTCAGAACCGTCCATGTAGCAAAATTCGAATCCCGCATTAAAAATATTTGCAATTTTTTCGGCAACCTCATCCTGCAGGCTGGTTTTTTGATCTACATATACACTTCTCTGACTTCCAAATTCACTTACATCGAGGAGTCCGATAATATTTCCTTTAGGTTGTGAATTAACTGTAGTTTTGTCAACACCTCTTTTGCATCCCGTAAATTTATATGGCCGGGTAGTGGTATAGCCTTCGTATGTAATAAGTTCGGTCCCTACCTTCAGCACTCTCATTCCGT
>CAZLZJ010000085.1:0-6681 GCA_964563975.1 uncultured Prolixibacteraceae bacterium | reverse complement strand
GCCACATCCTTTTGCTTTTCTCCTTGAAGTTTACATCTGATAAAAACTGTTTTCATTTTGGGTGGAAGTTCATCAACTGCTTTTTGAAGTGACTCTAACAGCAGCTCTTCCATACCTTTTTCTTCTCTTCCGTTAAAATCAAGCTGATAGAGATACTGAAGTTCTGAAAATGAAAGATCTTCAATTTGCAAATTCTCAGCAATAAAACTTTTACTTCTCAGATAATTGAGACACCTGTTCCTGAGGACCACAAATAAAAAACTTTCAATTCTTCTATTGGGATCTATTGAATCGCGACGTTCCCATAAAACCAAAAAACTTTCCTGTATAATATCCTCGACTTCATTTATATCCGAAATAAACAATCTGCAATACCCTTTTAACCGAGGATAAAGTAAACGGAAAACTTCCTTAAATGCTTTGGGATTTCCGTTCTTCAGTTCAAGCTTAGTTTGAATAGTGAACATGAATCAAAAATAGTGAAAATCTTTTATTAAATCCAAATGCCAGTGTAAGATAATTGGCCTTAAGCTAGATATATTTTCTATATATTTGCTCAAAAAAATATAGATTATGTTTGATTTAGAGGTGATTCAAAAAGTGTACAAACAACTACCCGATAAAATTGATACTATCAGAAAGAAACTGAACAGACCGCTTACTTATGCGGAAAAAATATTATATACTCATCTTTATGATAATAAAGAGCTCAAAGCTTTTAACCGCGGAGAGAATTATGTTGACTTTGCGCCCGACAGGGTGGCAATGCAGGATGCAACGGCACAGATGGCCTTACTCCAATTTATGAACTCCGGTAAAGAGACCACTGCAGTCCCTTCAACGGTACATTGCGACCATCTTATACAAGCCCGCATTAATGGAAAAGAAGACCTTAATGCTGCCCTTAATACCAATAAAGAAGTTTTTGATTTTTTGGAATCGGTTTCTGATAAATATGGAATCGATTTTTGGAAACCGGGTGCCGGTATTATTCATCAGGTTGTATTAGAGAACTATGCTTTCCCCGGTGGAATGATGATTGGAACCGACTCGCATACTCCCAATGCCGGAGGACTTGGAATGGTGGCAATTGGGGTTGGCGGGGCCGATGCTGTAGACGTAATGGCAGGAATGCCATGGGAACTGAGAATGCCAAAACTTATTGGCATTAAGCTGACCGGTAAATTAAGCGGCTGGACATCACCAAAAGATATTATCCTGAAAGTAGCGGGTATCCTTACTGTCAAAGGGGGTACCGGAGCAATTATTGAATATTTTGGAGAAGGGGCTAAATCTTTCTCGGCAACAGGAAAAGGTACAATCTGTAATATGGGAGCTGAAGTGGGGGCTACAACAAGCCTTTTCGAGTTTGACGACAGTATGGCCCGCTACCTGAAAGCTACCGGACGTAGCAAAATTGCTGAAATGGCTTCTGAAATCAAGGATATACTTTCAGCTGACCGGGAAATAGCTCAACAACCGGAAAAATATTACGATCAGCTTATTGAAATTAATCTTTCAGAGCTGGAACCTTATATCAACGGACCGTTTACCCCTGATTTAGCTACTCCTGTTTCTAAAATGAAAGAAACAGTACAAAGGAACGATTGGCCGCCGGAAGTTTCGGCCGGGCTGATCGGTAGCTGCACCAACTCCTCTTATGAAGATATATCAAGAGCTGCATCTATTGCTAAACAAGCTGTTGAAAAAGGCCTTAAAGCTAAAGCTGATTTTACTGTTACTCCGGGTTCGGAACAGATAAGGTACACTATCGACCGTGACGGATATATTGATATTTTTGAAAAATTGGGAGGCAGGGTATTTGCAAATGCTTGCGGACCATGTATCGGGCAATGGGCGCGTGAGGGTGCTGATAAAAATAAAAAAAACACTATTGTACACTCATTTAACCGGAATTTCTCAAAGCGGAATGACGGAAATCCAAATACACATGCATTTGTTACTTCTCCGGAATTAGTAACAGCTTTGGCTATTGCCGGACGATTGGATTTTAATCCGCTGACCGATACAATTTCCAACAACAAAGGTGAAAAAATAAAACTGGACCCTCCCGAAGGATTCGAACTGCCTGTTAAAGGATTTGATGTAAAAGACAGAGGGTATAAGGCACCGGCTAAAGATGGTTCAAAAATAGAAGTAATTGTTGATCCAAATTCAAAAAGATTGCAACTCCTTACGCCTTTTAAAGCCTGGGATGGAAAGAATATTACCGGAGCAAGACTGCTTATTAAGACTTTGGGTAAATGTACGACTGACCATATTTCAATGGCCGGTCCCTGGTTAAGATTCCGGGGGCATCTTGATAATATTTCAAATAACCTTCTTATTGGTGCTGTAAATGCATTTAATAATGAAACCAACAAAGTAAAAAACCTCCTGACAGGTGAATATGGAAATGTACCTGACGTGCAACGATTTTATAAAAAAGCAGGAGTACCTACTATTGTAATGGGTGATCATAATTATGGCGAAGGCTCATCACGTGAGCATGCAGCCATGGAGCCTCGACATCTGGGGGTAAAAGCTGTGATTGTTAAATCATTTGCAAGAATTCATGAAACTAACTTAAAAAAGCAAGGGATGCTGGCTTTAACTTTTGAGAATGAAAAAGATTATAACCTGATTGAGGAAGATGATTTATTTAATTTTGTTGATCTGGAGAAATTTGCTCCTGAAAAACAGCTGACTCTTGAAGTTATTCATCAAAACGGTTCAAAAGATAATATTATACTGAATCATACATACAACAGACAACAAATTGACTGGTTCAAAGCAGGATCGGCTCTTAATCTGATTAGAAAACAGAATAATTAACACTGATTTAATATGCAAAAAATTAAAGTACTGAATCCGGTGGTGGAACTGGACGGAGACGAAATGACACGAGTCATATGGAGTTTTATTAAAGAGAAACTGATACTTCCATATCTTGATATTGACCTTAAATATTATGATTTGGGAATAGAAAGCCGTGATTCTACTGATGACCAGATAACTGTTGATGCAGCTCATGCAATAAAAAAATACGGGGTTGGTGTGAAATGCGCCACCATCACGCCTGATGAGGCACGGGTAGAGGAGTTCGGACTTAAACATATGTGGAAATCGCCTAACGGTACTATCCGAAATATACTTGGTGGTACGGTATTCCGTGAGCCCATTGTTATTAATAATATCCCCCGCTTAGTGCCGGGCTGGAAGGAACCAATATGTATAGGTCGTCATGCATTTGGAGATCAGTATAAAGCTACCGATTTTACTGTTAAAGGGAAGGGAAAACTAACAATTACTTTCACTCCTGATGATAAAAGTGAATCAATATCACACGAGGTATACCATTTTGAAGATGACGGCGTGGCTATGGCAATGTACAATACTGATAAATCGATTCGCGGATTTGCCCGTGCCTGTATGAATCAGGCTGTAATAAAAAAATGGCCTCTCTATCTCTCTACTAAAAATACAATCCTGAAGAGATATGATGGGCGCTTTAAAGATATTTTTCAGGAAATATACGAGCAGGAGTATAAAGACAGGTTCCGGGAATTGGGAATAACATACGAACACAGACTGATCGACGATATGGTAGCAGCTGCCCTTAAATGGGAAGGCGGCTTTGTCTGGGCTTGTAAAAATTATGATGGTGATGTACAAAGCGATATAGTTGCACAAGGCTTTGGCTCACTCGGTCTTATGACTTCAGTCCTTATCACACCTGATGGCAGAACTATGGAGGCTGAAGCTGCTCACGGCACTGTAACGAGACATTTCAGGCAACACCAAAAAGGCAACTCTACTTCAACCAATCCAATTGCTTCAATTTTTGCATGGACCCGCGGATTGGCATTCAGAGCTAAGCTTGATGGAAACTCACAACTTATAAATTTTGCAGATTCACTTGAAAAAGTTTGTATCGAAACAGTTGAGGCAGGTAAAATGACTAAAGACCTGGCATTAATTATTCATGGCAAAAACCTTACAGAAGAACATTATTTAACAACAATGCAATTTCTGGAAGAACTTGATGTTAATCTAAAAAAGAGAATATTATTTTAGCAATTTGAATCAGATAAGAGTATGGAATATATAAAGTACCGATTTTTTAAAAAGGCCAGCAAAGCTTCCAAGGAATTTCAAAGAATAAAAAAGGATCATGGTGATAAGGTTATCGCTGAAATTTCTTTGGGACAAGTACTTTCAGGGATGAAAGGAATACCCTTGTTAGTTACTGACACATCAAAATTAGACCCCAATGATGGGATCAGATTTAAAGGGTATTCAATACCTGAGCTGCGTGAAAAACTTCCAAAAATATCAAAAGACGGTGAACCCCTGCCGGAAGGACTTTTTTATCTGATGCTGATTGGTGAAATTCCTAAGCATGAAGATGTAATGAACCTTTCCAAAGACTTTGCAACAAGGTCGCATATACCTCAACATGTATATGACGTAATTGATGCAATGCCAAAAAGTTCAAGGCCCATGACACAATTTACAGTCGCCATCCTGGCAATGGCCACTGAATCAATTTTTCAAAAAGCATACAGGGCAGGAGTTAATAAGCAGTATTTCTGGGACTCAACCTATGAGGATGTAATGAACCTTATTGCCAGGCTTCCACGTATTGCCGCATATATCTATCGCCGCTGTTTTTATAATGATGTTCAGATAGGGTTTAATCCGCGCCTCGACTGGGCAGGAAACCTGGCTCATATGATGGGTTTTGACTCAGAAGATATACGTCGTTTATTTCGCCTCTATATGGTTATCCATGCCGATCATGAAGGAGGAAATGTATCGGCGCATGCTTCTCATTTGGTAGGTTCTGCCCTAAGTAATCCTTATTATGCTTATGCAGCAGCTATGACCGGACTTTCAGGACCTTTACACGGATTTGCAAACCAGGATGTTATCCACTGGATATTCCAGATGATAGAGGATATAGATACAGATGCTCCTACTGATGAACAGATTGCTACGTATTGTAAACAGACTTTGGAAGAAGGAAGGGTAATCCCTGGGTACGGACATGCTGTCCTGCGTAAAACCGATCCAAGATTTACGGTGCAACAAGAATTTGCAGAAAGATATATCAAGGACGAGCCTATGATTGATATCGTAAATCAATTGTATAAAATAGTTCCGCCTATCCTGTCAAAAATTGGCAAGATCAAAAATCCATGGCCGAACGTAGATGCATACAGCGGTTCTCTTTTATATCATTATGGAATAAAAGAGTACACATTTTACACTGTTTTGTTCGGGGTGTCAAGAGCATTAGGTGTGCTGGCATCGCTGATTAACGACCGTGTTTACGGCATGCCGATTGAGCGTCCTACTTCACATCCTCTTGAATGGTACAAAAATAAAGTAGAAGGACTGATCGAAGGTGATGAGCAGTAATCAGCCTTTGGCTGAAAGATTAAGGCCAAAGCACTTAAATGAATATATAGGCCAGAATCATTTGGTCGGCAGCAATGCTGCCCTCCGAAAGATGATTGATTCAGGAAATATCCCTTCCATTATTTTCTGGGGCCCTCCGGGTGTTGGCAAAACTACGCTGGCAAAAATTATTGCAAACACCCTTGAACGGCCATTTTATACATTAAGTGCTATTAATTCCGGAGTAAAAGATGTAAGGGAAGTAATTGAAAAAGCAAAAAAACAGCAGTTTTTCAATAAACCAAACCCTATTCTGTTTATTGATGAAATACACCGGTTTAGCAAATCACAACAGGATTCACTTCTTGGGGCTGTAGAAAATGGCACCATAACACTTATTGGTGCAACTACCGAAAACCCCTCTTTCGAAGTAATATCCCCACTTTTATCAAGATGCCAGGTATACATTCTAAATCCTCTTGACAAAAAAGAACTGCTTCAACTGATAGAATCTGCCATTAAAAGAGATATTATACTTAAAACAAAAAATATAGTTGTTAAAGAAGAGAGGGCAATCCTACGCTATTCCGGTGGCGATGCACGAAAACTTCTGAATGTTATTGAGCTGATTGTCAATTCGACAGAAAATGAAAAAATTGAAATTAACGATAAAACAGTAACTGAATGTCTCCAAAAAAACCTGGCAACCTACGATAAATCAGGAGATATGCATTACGATATCATTTCAGCATTTATTAAAAGTGTAAGGGGGAGTGATCCTGATGCTGCTCTATATTGGCTGGCAAGAATGATTGAAGGTGGAGAGGATGTTAAGTTCATTGCCAGAAGATTACTGATTCTGGCAGTAGAAGATATCGGGCTTGCTAATCCGAATGCTTTACTTATAGCACAAAGCACCTTTGATGCTGTCCACCAGATCGGATACCCCGAATCAAGGATCATTCTTTCTGAGTGTACTATTTACCTTGCTACATCTCCGAAAAGCAACTCTGCATATATGGCTATTGAAAAGGCTCAGATGATGGTGAGAAAAACAGGTGATCTGCCTGTACCGTTACATCTCAGAAATGCCCCTACCAAACTTATGAAAGAGTTGGAATATGGAAAAGATTATAAGTATGCTCACTCTTTTGAAGACAACTTTACCGAGCAGGAATTCCTGCCTGAAGAGATTAAAAATGAAAAATTTTATATCCCCGGAAAAAACCAGCAGGAGCAGAAAATATTAGAAAGATTAAAAATTTGGTGGGGAAAAAG
>CAZLZJ010000084.1:0-7000 GCA_964563975.1 uncultured Prolixibacteraceae bacterium | reverse complement strand
CTTCGCAGCCAAAAGAGCCATTTTGCCATTGCGCTGATAGAATATCAACTATAAAAGGGTAAATTTGAAACAAAAAGTTAATGATCAAAGAAACGCAAATAGAAGAGAGTTTAATAACCAAGTTAATTGACCTGAAGTATGCCTACAGACCTGATATACGAGATAGGACCACGCTTGAAAAAAACTTTCGTGAAAAGTTTCAATCTCTTAATCGGGTTAATTTAACTGACACTGAATTTGCCCGCTTAAGGGACGAGATTATCAACTCTGATGTTTTTGCTTCTTCCAAACGCTTACGAGAAATTAACACTTTTAGTCGTGAAGATGGGACTCCGCTTCATTACACACTTGTAAACATCAAAGACTGGTGCAAAAATGATTTTGAAGTAATCAATCAACTTCGCATAAATACCCAAAACAGCTTTCAACGATTTGATGCTATTTTGTTAATCAATGGATTACCTGTAGTTCAAATTGAACTAAAAAGCTTGGAAGTCAGTCCACGCAAAGCTATACAGCAAATTGTGAACTATAAAAGCGACCCTGGTAACGGCTATACTAATTCGCTGCTTTGTTTCATACAGCTTTTTATTGTTAGCAATCGGACTAACACCTATTACTTTGCTAATAATAACAGTACTCATTTCAGTTTTAATGCTGACGAACAGTTTTTGCCAGTATATCAACTGGCAAGTGAGGACAATAAGAAAATTACTCATTTAGATGACTTTTCCGGAAAGTTTTTAAGCAAATGCACACTGGGCCAAATGATAAGCAGGTACATGGTTTTAGTTGCAAGCGAACAAAAATTATTGGTAATGCGGCCTTATCAAATTTACGCAGTACAAACCATTGTAGATTGCATACATCAAAACAGAGGTAACGGCTACATTTGGCACACTACAGGAAGCGGGAAAACTTTGACTTCTTTCAAAGCATCTACCCTACTAAAGGACAATCCCGATATTGAAAAATGTTTATTTGTTGTTGATCGCAAAGACCTTGACCGACAGACCCGTGAGGAGTTTAATAAATTTCAGGAAGGTTGCGTTGAAGAAAATACAAACACCGAAACATTGGTAAGACGCATGCTTTCTGATGATTATGCAAATAAAGTTATTGTATCCACCATTCAAAAATTAGGGCTTGCTTTAGATCCAAACAACAACAATAATTATAAGGAACGCTTGAAACCCTTGAGCAATAAGAGGATTGTTTTCATATTTGACGAATGTCACCGTTCACAGTTTGGCGAAAATCACAAAGCTATCAAAGAATTTTTCCCAAATGCTCAATTATTCGGCTTTACCGGCACACCCATATTTGAAAAAAACGCTACTTACATTCAAGTTGACGGAACGGTAGGCTCCTTTATAACTACGGATGATGTTTTTCAGAAACAACTTCACGCATACACCATTACTCATGCGATAGACGATAGAAACGTTTTGCGTTTTCATATTGACTATTTCAAACCGGAGAAAAATGTGAGCTTCGATAGCCTTGACCACAAATCGGCAGTTGTAAATTCCATCTTAAAAAAACATGATGTCGCCACACACCAAAGGCGGTTCAATGCTATCCTTGCTACGGCTTCTATTAATGATGCCATTGAATATTATGAGCTCTTTAAAGACATGCAGGAGAAACGAATAAAGGAAGATGAAAGTTACCTTCCCTTAAACATAGCTTGTGTGTTTTCTCCTCCTGCTGAAGGAAACAAAGACGTACAGCAGTTGCAGGAAGATTTAAAACAAGAGAAAGAGGACAACAAAGTTGAACCTGAAAAGAAGAAGAAGGCCCTGCAATCCATTATTACCGATTACAACAGGCAATATGGTACAAATCACAGCATATATGAATTTGACCCGTATTATCAGGACGTACAGCAACGGATTAAATTCCAGAAGTACACTAATGCCGACTATCCTCACAAAAACAAAATTGACATTGTGATAGTGGTGGATATGCTATTAACCGGTTTTGACTCTAAATATTTAAACACTTTGTATGTTGATAAAAACTTGAAATACCACGGACTGATTCAGGCTTTCAGCCGCACCAACCGTATTTTAAACGACAACAAGCCTTACGGACACATTCTGGATTTCAGACAACAACAACAGCAAGTAGATGAGGCCATTGCGCTATTCAGTGGTGAAGCAGGAGAACGAGCCAAAGAAATATGGTTGGTTGACTCTGCTCCTAAGGTGATTGAGCAATACGAAAAGGCAGTTGCGGAAATGAGCAAATGGATGCAAGATAAGAATTTGGTTGCCGAACCGCAGGAAGTATACAACATTAAAGGCGATGCTGCCCGTGTAGAATTTATCAATCGTTTTAAAGAAGTGCAACGGTTAAAAACACAGATTGATCAATACACCGACTTGAACGAAGAACAAAAAGCAAGAATTGAAGAATTGATGCCCGATGAGCAATTGCGTTCTTTCCGCAGCTCGTATTTGGAAATTGCCAGGCAACTCAAAGAAATTCAGCAGAAAGAAGGAGACAAAGCAACTGAAAGTATTCAGCAACTTGATTTTGAATTTGTGTTGTTTGCTTCTGCCCTGGTGGATTACGACTACATCATGAATCTGATTGCCAAATACACGCAGGGCACTCCAAAAAAGCAGAAAATGACCCGTGAACAATTGATTGGTGTATTAAGCAGCAGTGCCAACTTGATGGATGAGCGGGAAGACATTATTGACTACATCAACACATTGGAAGTTGGCAAGGGTTTGAATGAGCATGAAATAAAGGACGGTTATCAGAAATTCAAAGCAGAGAAACTGGCCAAAGAGTTAGCAAACATTGCAGAGAAAAACGGTTTGAAAATTTCGGCATTACAACAATTTACGGATGGCATCATTAACCGAATGATTTTTGATGCAGATAAATTAAGCGAGCTTTTTACCCCGTTTGACTTGGGCTGGAAAGAACGTACCAAACGTGAACTGGCATTGATGGAAGATTTGATACCTATATTAAAAAAACAAGCCGAAGGGCGGGAAATATCAGGACTGAAAGCGTATGAATAAAAACAGTAAAAATAAATTGGTGCCAAAGCTGAGATTTCCGGAGTTTGCAAGTGAAAACTGGAATAGAAAGACTATAGATGAGATTTGTGAAATTCTAAATAATTTGCGGAAACCATTAACAAGTAATCTTAGGGAAAAGGGCGAATATCCATATTATGGAGCCAGTGGAATTATTGACTATGTAAAAGAGTATATTTTTAATGAAAGATTACTTCTTATTGGTGAAGATGGTGCAAAATGGGTTGCTTATGAAAAAACAGCATTCATTGCAGAGGGTAAATATTGGGTGAATAATCATGCACATGTGTTGAAACCAATCGGGGTGGTTGACGCATTTCTTGAAAACTATTTAGTCAGATTGGACATTAGCCCATTTATTACAGGTGCAGCTCCACCAAAACTTACACTTAGAAAATTAAAGTCCATTCCTGTTCCAATTCCTGAAAACCGGAATGAACAACAAAAAATCGCCTCATGCCTTTCCTCATTAGATGAGGTCATCACAGCCGAGAGCGAAAAGTTAGAGGCACTAAAAGAACATAAAAAAGGATTGTTGCAAAATCTTTTCCCACAGGAAGGTGAAACCGTGCCGAAGGTGAGGTTTAAGGAGTTTATGGATAGTGGGATGTGGGTGGAGAAAATCGTTGAGAATTATTTTGACGTTGGTTCAAGTAAGAGGGTTTTACAACAAGATTGGACTAATCAAGGTGTTCCTTTTTATAGAACAAGAGAATTGGTCTCATTAAGCAAAAACGAACCCTTTGGTAGTGAAGTTTATATTTCAGAAGAACTATATTCTGAGTTGAAAAAAACTTATGGTGTTCCGAAAGAGGGTGATTTTTTGGTGAGTGGTGTTGGAACTCTTGGTATATGCTATCAAGTAAAGAATAACAATAAATTTTATTTTAAAGACGGAAACGTACTTTGGTTTAAACTGTTAGGAGAATTAAATTCCACCTATTTCAAGTATTGTTTTCAGTCTGATCATATTCAAAACCAAATAATCGGTCAAACTTCAAAATCAACTGTTGGAACTTATACAATTCAAAATGCAAAAAAAACCAAATTATGGTATCCGCCAAGAATAAATGAACAAGAGAAAATTGCAGAAATACTTTCCTCAATAGATGATTTAATTATCGCCCAAAACCAAAAAGTCGAAACACTAAAACTCCATAAAAAAGGTTTATTGCAGGGGTTGTTTCCTGAAATTAATATATTTACAAATGAGTAGTTTAAATGAAATAGCACAACAATTAAAAGCCTATAAAGAACCAATTATTTTGATTTACGCCTTTAATTCTATGGGTAAAACAAGATTGTCTGTTGAGTATAAGGATTTAACAAAGACTGAGGATGGCAATCATACAGGAGTTTATTATAATGCCTACAGTGAAGATCTATTTGTTTGGGATAATGATGAAGAGCATGATAATACTAACATCAATTTGAAAGTTGCTTACAGCAGCTTAAATCAATTCCATAGCTTCTTGGTAGAGAACCCGGATTCGCTTAGTGAAAAGCTAGCTCCATATAAACCGAAATTCACTTTTAAATTTAATCCTTACAAGAATCCTGAAAAAGGTATAGAATCAGTAACTTTTTTATTTGAAGAAGATGGACAACCCAAAAAAATTTCAAGAGGGGAGGAAAGGATTTTTATATGGTGCTTTTTTCTTGCACTTTTTGAAGAAGATGCCTGGGTAGAGAAGCAAAATGCTCATTTTTTTATTGATGATCCTGTCTCAAGTTTAGACGATTATAATATTTTCATTACTGCTGATTCAATTGTTGATATAATCGAGAGAAACTACCTTGAAAAGAAAATAATAATTACAACACACCATATTGGTCTCTATTCCATTCTTTTTGATAAACTAAGAAGGGGTGAAAAAAGCGATAAATTCAAAAAAAACATAAAGCAATTTATTCTTGCAAAAAACGGGACTGAGTTTGAATTAAAACATCATGACAAAGATGTATTTCTTTTTCATCTTCATCTAATGCAAATTTTAGATGAGGCTATTGAAAATAAACTCTACCTTTTTCATTTTGTACTACTTAGGCAACTTCTTGAAAATATCTCTTCATTTATTGGTTCTGGAAGAATAAGATTCATTTTAGCAGAAATAAAAGTTGTTAAACCAAACGATGCTTTGGAAATGATTAATTCACTTTCGCATCAAAATGTTTATCGCTTTCAATTCAATGAAATGTCTCCTGAACAAGAGGTACTTTTCAAAGATGTTTTTACAAAAATTCAGGATAAGTACAACTTCAGATATTAAAATATTATATTAATGACAGCAAACGATCAACAACAACTGGGTAAGACTCTTTGGACAATAGCCAATGACTTGCGTGGAGCAATGAACGCTGATGATTTCCGTGATTATATGCTTTCATTTCTTTTTTTACGTTATCTGAGCGACAACTATGAAGCAGCAGCCCGCAAGGAACTGGGAAGGGATTATCCCGTTCAGAATAATGGGGGCAGGCGTTCCCCTCTTTCTGTTTGGTATGATCAAAACCTTACTGATGTGCAAGAATTCGAAAAGCAAATGCGAAGAAAAATCCACTATGTGATTGAGCCGCCTTATTTATGGAACAGTATTGCAGAATTGGCTAAAACCCAGAGCAAGGAGTTGCTGCGCACATTACAACAAGGCTTTAAGTATATTGAAAATGAATCGTTTGAAAGTACATTTCAGGGTTTGTTTTCAGAAATCAATCTGGATTCTGACAAGTTAGGCAAGAATTACGAAGAACGTAACAAAAAACTTTGCACCATTATTCAGCGAATAGCCGAAGGCATCAACCAATTTTCTACTGATATTGATATTTTAGGAGATGCTTATGAATATCTTATTGGGCAGTTTGCTGCGGGGTCGGGTAAAAAAGCAGGTGAGTTTTATACGCCGCAACGCATTTCTGACATTCTTTCTGAAATAGTCATCCTTGATAGCCAGGATCCCAGTAAAGGGAAAAAGAAAAAAATTGAACGAGTGTTGGATTTTGCCTGTGGCTCAGGCTCGTTGTTGTTGAATGTTCGGAAAAAGTTAACCGAATCAGGTGGTACAATTGGAAAAATATTCGGTCAGGAAAAAAACATTACTACTTACAACCTTGCCCGGATGAATATGCTGCTTCATGGAGTAAAAGATACGGAGTTTGAAATTCACCATGGTGATACTTTACTTAATGAATGGGGAATTTTAAACGAGATGAATCCTGCTAAAAAGTTGGAATTTGATGCTGTTGTAGCCAATCCGCCTTTTAGCTATCGCTGGGAACCATCAGAAGTATTGGGAGAAGATTTTCGTTTTAAGAGTTATGGTCTTGCTCCCAAATCAGCAGCAGACTATGCATTTTTATTGCATGGATTTCATTTTCTTGGCAAAGAAGGAACAATGGCGATTATTTTACCGCATGGTGTTTTATTCAGAGGAGGTTCAGAAGAACGTATAAGGAAAAAACTATTGCAGGACGGAAACATTGATACAGTTATAGGGCTTCCGGCAAATCTGTTTTTCTCGGCAGCTATTCCTGTTTGCATCATGGTTTTAAAAAAATGCAAAAGGTTTGATGATGTATTATTTATAAACGCTATTGACTATTTTGAAAAAGGGAAACGACAAAACAACTTACTCCCTAAACATATAAAAAAGATAGTTGAAACATATAAAGGTCGCAAAGAAGAAACACGTTACTCTCGCAGAGTTTCAATTGACGAAATAGAGAAAAATGAATTCAATCTGAATATTTCACGATATGTAAGCACTACATTAGATGAAGAAATTATTGATTTGCACGAAGTAAATAAAAAACTGGTTGACCTCGATAAAGCAGTTAACAAAGCAAGAGAGGCACATAATAAGTTTTTAAAGGAATTAGGACTTCCACCAATCTAATAGAAACAGCGTCAAGCTATTCTTTTTCTCTGTGCGGTGAAAAAACAA
>CAZLZJ010000083.1:0-7073 GCA_964563975.1 uncultured Prolixibacteraceae bacterium | reverse complement strand
ACCGGGATCATCTCAATCGTACGGGGCGGGCAGATCACTGCACAGGCTCCGCAGCCGACACACTTATTCTTGTCTATTACAGGACTTGATATCAAATCTTCCCGGTTAAACTCAATAGTAATTGCACTGTAACCGCAAACCATTTTACACCTGTCGCACTCAACCCTCTCCATGAGCAGGCAGTTATCAAGATTGACCTCTGCCGTAGCCATGAATATATATTTTTTAGCATCGGCTCTGAATTGAGTTATTGCTCCGCCCGGGCAAACTACACTGCACAGGTTGCACTCTTCAATACAATATCCGTTATTTTCAAAAGTCACCTCCGGGGTCATCCACGATAGCGGGTCGCCGGGATCTTTATGGTGAATAAGGATATTCCCCGGACAAGCCTTAATACAACTGCCGCACCTTACACACAAAGTATTAAATAACATTTTTGGCAATGATGAAGGAGGCCTGATATATTTTACTGTGGAAGCAGATAAAAAACGGGGAGTTATCAGCCCGGCCAACAAACCTGCCCCCGAAGCTATAAAAACCCTCCTCCCCTTATACTTCAGAGCGTTATTTCCCTTACCGGCATCTGCTTTCCCGTAAACCCGGTTTCGCAGTTCAGCCATCCACTCCTGCAACCCGCCAAGCGGACAGATCTTTACACACCATATTCCGGGAAGAAAAAAACTTAAAATCATCAGTAACGGCAAAGCTGACAATGATATAATAACAGCCGTGGAAATGCCTTCCCTGAATATTGAAAAAAAACCGTTAAATATCGCCATCGGATCTAAAAGAATAAACAGTGGCAGCCCTGCAATTGCAGATGCAAGCGAAATTACTGCAATCCACTTTCCAAATGGCGGAACCGCACTGATCTTTAATCTCTTTTTTTTATTAACCCCTGAAGCCAGATCACATAAAAAGCCGGTCGGACATAAATAGCGGCAAAACCAGCGCTTCCTGAAAAATGAGATAACCAAAACAACTATTCCCAAAAGGTTCAGCAGCACAAATGACTTCAGAACAAACAGAGAGTTCAGCATTATAAACGGGCTGAACCAGGTAAATAAACCGGTAAGCTTCTTCCACACCGGCAGCAAAGCAAAAAGAGCTGCCATTAGGGCTGCAATCAATCTGACCTGTGAAGCTTTAAACCTCCTGCTCATCCCAGCCAGGCTCCCTGATCCTTTAGCAACTGTTTTAATTTTGATATATTCAGATCTCTTGTCTTCACCCTCTCCTTAACTGCCAGCCCGGCAGCTGCTCCCGCGCCTTGCCCTGTCACTAAGCAGGTACCTATGATCCTTGTATCTTCAACCAGCTTATCCTCAAAACAGAAGCAGCGCCCTGCAACCAGCAGGTTTTCCGTCTTTTTTGGCACAAGCGACCTGTAAGGGATCTGCCAGAAAGGCCGCTCGGACGGAGAAACGCGCTTACCGTTATATAACATTGTAGTCCATGCCCCGCTAATACCTATTACATCATCAAAATTTTTAAAGGTCATCGTATCTTCCAAAGTAAGTTTATACTCACCATGTAAAATCCTCGACATACGTACGCCAAGCTGCGAAGCGGTATCCAAAAGAAATAGCTGTTCATAGCCGGGAACTTTTTTGATCTCCTCAAAATTCTCCCATATTATGCGGCGATACTCAAGCTGCAGATTCGACAAATTAACAACATCTAACCCGTCCTGCCCGTCATTGCCGGCCATATTTACCCAATTAACACTTGGCAAAGGCGTAGGTTTCCCTATTGGCATTTTTTTATATCCCGGAGCATCGGTATCAATTCTGTCTACATTACCCAACCTGTGCACCAGTCCGATTTTATACTTCATTATATCATACGAATCGCCGGCAAGATGAAATATATCCCCGTCGCCCGTACAATCGACCACTACTTTTGCAAGAATCGCCATCCTGCCTGATTTGCTTTCAATAAAAATCCCTTTTATCTCATTCCCGTCCATAATAACCTGACTTCCCCATGTATGGAAAAGAACCTTGACACCCGATTCCCTAACCATCTCATCAAGCACATACTTGCCGGCTTCAGGGTCAATTACAGGATTTATCTCCTGTATTGTCATTCCCATGTCAGTCAGACGTTTTGACATTTCACCACCCACACCGAAAATTACCTGTCTGGTACTCTTCTGTTTATCCACGGCATGAGTAGATAACAGGGGAAGTACCAAACCTCCCGTCCATAATCCGCCCAAATGGTTATACCGTTCAACAAGATAGGTTTCTGCCCCTGTTCTGCCGGCTGCAATAGCTGCAGCCACTCCGGCAGGCCCTCCCCCGATCACAAGAACATCGGTCTCTGCCAAAATCGGAATTTCCCTTGCCGGTTCGGTTATTGTCCTGCCTATACCCGGAATGGTATTTGCAGCAACCGGGCTATCGGCAGAAGAACTCCCGGTTTGTTGTCTGCAACCAATACCAAGACCTATCCCGCCACTTGTCAGAATAGCATTAACTAAAAAATCTCTGCGTTTCATTTATCTGATTTTTGGTTATTTTTTAATGATAAATTAACTACCAACCTGACTTAAAAATATCTCTTTTACTTACTACACAGTGGATTGGGAATTTTAACCAGGTCTTCTATCAATGTTCCCTTATACTCATATCTTGCAAGAGTATAAACATGACCGTCATTGCCAACGGCTATTGAATTTACATAAGTAGGCCTTGAGCCGTCTTCGTAAAAAATGGGACCGTGGTCAATATATTTTTTGGTTGGTATATGAAATGTTACCAAATGAAGATTTTCCAATCCGCGTGCTGCCCCCATGGCAATCTCTTCAACCCCTTTCACACGTTTACCGTCAATATAAATAGGCCCTCCGGTCAGATAATATATGGTCTCGCCATCAGGCCCGAGGTTAAACCCGAGATAACCGTAGCTGAACTGATCGAACATACCGCTTTTACGTGAAGGCTCCGAAGTGATCCGCTCAACAATCTCAATTTTTTTGGCTTTCGGATCAAATTTGAAAAGATACCCCGAATTACCATGCACTCCGTAAGCAATATTTTCAGGCTCATACCAGAATATCATGCGCCAGTTATATTGCATGCTGCCCGGGCGTGTATGGTCATATTTACCGAAATAATCAATGCGAAGGTCTATATCCTCAAGTTTATTGATCGCATAACTGCCCGGATCATAATAGTAAATATCACCTTCGGCGGTAGAAAAGTAGACCATCCCATCGCGGGGATCTATCAGCATACATCTGCACAATACCCTGTAATCCTCACCAACCTTGCCCCCTTCGCCATTTTCAGAAATCAGACCGAGGTTTCTCATCTCCCCTGTATTTACATCATAATGAACAAAAAAACCTCTTGGCCATGTAATGGCATAGATCTGTTTTCTCCCGGTATCCATATTCATTGTCACTACCCCCTCACCCTCAGGCATCAGGGCCAGGTCTTCAAATTGCCCGCTTGCCATGTCGTAGCTGAGAATATGCCCCCCGGGATAAAGCTTATAACCTTCGGGTGCATTAACGGGAAGACTCTCCATCCCATCAATCATCTCATAAAATCCCACATGTGTGGACAGATAAAGTTTCCCGTCACTCTCAAAAAAGTCGGAATGTGACTTACCCTGAACTATGGATTTAGTACCACCCTCACCACACAGCTCGGTCAGGTCGCCCAAATGTTCAATCTTATCGGACGAAGGGTCATACACATACAGCTGCCCTCCAATGTCGATCGACTGTGAAGAGAGACAGTAATATATTCTGCCGTCACTTGCCGTACTAAGAGCATTGTATGTATCATGTGCCAGGTCAAAACCTGAAAAATAGTGCCTGGCCACAAGAGGCTTTTTCTCAACAACTGCCGGTTTACTCTCCTCCTTTTGAGAAGTACAACCGGCTGACAAAATAACAGTCGCCAAAACTGCCGGAAATAAACTTTTTCTAATCAACACGTTTCTCATTTGAATATAATTTAGTTAAACATTGTTAATGTAACAGAGAACAATTATCTCAATATAAGCTAAGAATTATCATTTTAACCATTTTTACAATGATAATTCTTTATTTACTCTTTGCAATGGCTTGTCATCAAAAAAACAGGCTGAAAGAGTAACATCTACCTGGCCGATTCTATCAGCTTGGCTTCCTGTACAGGTATACCTGATTCTTCAGCCAGGTCAAGGATTTTTTGAATAATTTTTGTTTCTATATCTGCTCCCCACATACCGGGCAATCCATAAACAATCTGCCCGGATGCCCCTTCATAGCCACCTTCCCTTAAAATGCGTGCCGATGGGATATACGACATAACATCATTCGAGTATCCCATTACAAACAGCTGGTGTCCAAACAGCTGCTTAAGCCTGATGGCATAATCAACGACCAGCTCCCCTCCCAGGGCAACTATCTGCCGGTTACCTAACTGCCAAAGCTGAACCGGGTATGGATAAGAGGTTATCAGCTTACCGCCGCTTTTCAGTTCATCTAAGTTGCGCTTTGCCCATTTTTGATTATACCCCGTGCTGTTATCTGCCATCTTTGCCAGCTCCTTCTCATCGGGAATGCCTGTAATTGACAGCTCAACCTCATCGTAGTTGCAAACAATTACAGGCTCCAGCTCGGTCATCTCCTCGTTAAGAACACGGTCGACCGCTGCCGCCAGCTCTCTTCCATATTGCCGTGCCAGCTCTACTGTCTTACGGGGCAGAGGATTCATATCAGCACCGGCACCCTGGAAAAAGAGTGCTGTTGCTCCGGGATAAGACTTTTCCAGTTCCAGCTGGGCAAACCCGGGATAGTCGCCCGACCATTTATAAAAACTCAACACCGTAGAGTGGCATGCATAACCAAAAGCAATGGCAAACAGCTTCCCGCCGGTATCTTCCACTTTTATTACCGGAACAGCATAATCGTTAGGCCCATTCAAGCCGGTAAGCCTGTCGATCAAGGCTTCGCTATTATTTCTCCTGTTTACCTGGAATCTTACAACACCGTTATTTGCAAAGACCTTTGCAGGCTTCATACCGTCCAATGCCCTGCCTGTAAGATCAACAATCTTATCTTCAAGCTCTGCAGAGTATGCTTCGATCTTACGAAGCTCATTTTCATCCAACGGATAGATATCATAAAGGGCATCGGCAAGAACCGGGCCGGTATGGGTGTGTGAGCTGTTCAGGATTACCCTCGCCTTAGTAAGGCCATACTCCTTATTAAGCCTGTCTCTTATCCTGTCAGACATGCCCTTTGGAAATCCAAGAAGGTCGGTTGTAACCAGCACTGCCCTGTTACCTGAGATATCTTCAAGGGCAAGGGCTTTTGCCCTCAGGTCGTGCAAAGTACCTTCCGAGGGCTTGTCGCGCCCACCGTAACCTGCCATCCACATACTGTGGCGCGGGGTAATTATAACTTCGGAAACACCTGCTTTCCAGGTCTGCCTTACCGGTTGGGCAGAGGTAAAAAATATTCCCCCTCCAAAAAGAAGAAGGGAGAATATAAATAATAATGATCGTCTCATCAGCAAATATTTTTATGAAAATCAGACCGGTTAATTTCCCGTATCATATCAATTTCCGGCTCTTAACTTATCACTGTTTTTACTTACTTTCTCTATTGCCGAAGCTATATTTTCCATATCTGTTTTAGTTCCTAAAAGCACATTCTGAGGTATCCAGACCGCCAGCTCATTACAAAGCTTTTCATTGAGCGGACAGCTGTTCTTTTCCAAATACTCATTATAATTAAGGCGGTTTTCGGGATAAAACTTCTTGAAGAACCTGCTGTTAAAAGCATTTTTCAGAAATGGCATCTTGTTCAGCTCAGTATAACCCCCCGAACAAGGAACGCCTTCCGCCCTGAGTGCCCCTAAGAAGCTTCCCCGGCTAAGGCCGTTACACTCATCCTTATTATATAAAAACGGGAAAAGGTGAAAAGCTGCCCTGGTAACATTGTCATACAATCTGTATGGAGTAATCCCTTTAATCTGACTTATCATGGAACTAAGGTATGCAGCATTAACATTTCTTTTCTCTGTCTGCTGCTCAAGGCGTTCCATTTGAGCAAGTGCAATGGCCGCCTGATATTCGGCAAGCCTCAGCTTGGTGCCTATTCTTATTGTGCCCGCTCCAACCTCGCCGGCAGCCGAACCATAAGGATTGCCATAATTGTGATGAGAGTAACACTTGTCCATAAACTCTTCATCGTCGCTGACGATGGCACCCCCCTCGCCCATGGGTATATTCTTGGAATTTTGAAAACTGAAGCAGCCCGCATTGCCAAAAGAGCCGACTTTCTTCTTGCCAATCTCTGCAAGCCATGCCTGGCAGGCATCTTCAATTACAATAAGATTGTGCTTTTTGGCTATTCTCATTATCTTCTCCATATCACATGGGAGCCCAAGAATATGAACCGGAATGATAGCCCTTGTATCAGGGGTGATCTTTTCCTCGATCTTTGCCGGGTCCATCTGAAAAGTTTCAGGATCAACATCAACAAACACGGGCATTGCACCATTGAAAATTATACATGACACTGATGCAATAAAAGTATAAGGTGTAACAAGCACCTCGTCTCCCCAGCCTATTTCATACTGGGCCAGCGATGTATTCAGGGCGTTAGTGCCGTTGACCAAAGAGAGACACCGTTTTGTACCAATCAGTTTTGCCCATTTCTCTTCAAATTCATCAACCACCTTGCTTCTTGACCATACGCCGCTGCGCATTACTTCAAGCAACCTTTTCTCGTCAACTTCAGGCTTCCAGATTGGCCATGAAGGCCATCCATGATCAGCTACCACAGGCTTACCGCCTAAAATGGCAGGTACTGAGGTGTCAGGACTGTAAGAGGAAAACAGGCTGCCTGCACTCCCAAGCCCGACAATGGCCCCGGCTCCTGCCAATGAATTTGTTTTGATAAATTCACGTCGTGTAAAATCTGGTTTTATTGGATCCATTTCTTTTTGTTTAATATTATTGACAATTAATCTCTTTATCCCTCATCTATTTATACAACTATAAGTGAGGGATGAAAGTTACATATTATTAAACAATTATCAATCTTATTACAAAAAAAATTG
>CAZLZJ010000082.1:0-7372 GCA_964563975.1 uncultured Prolixibacteraceae bacterium | reverse complement strand
TCTTCACTTGCCAGTTGTTCAAGTTTCCCTTCTTTAATACGTCTTAAGTAAAGAAGCATTCTTTGACGTACTTTGTTTTCATGCCGGACAAACTCTGTAAGATGATAAAAGAAGCGCCACAACAGTAAATATAATAACAAACTATAAATTATGACGCACTTAACTTAACCTTAAAAATAAAATTCCAGTATTTATGCGGGCTTCAGAGGGTCATATGTCTATGAACTGTCAAATTCGGGAATTAATTGTGATAAACCTGTTAGAAAAAACATTGATTTATTGAAAAAATATAGAAAGTAGTATTATATTTGATATCAAATTTATGAAATTTAAATTTAAAATAAATAAATATACAACTTTGGATGACGTTCAGGCTGAATTGGATGCTCTCAGGTCAGCTAATGTTAAAGAGATTCCTCTTAATCATTTACGCAGGATTATTGACTTCCTGGGAGCTATTCCGGTTCCTGCAACAGGCTCAAGTGTTCGTTTTTCACATCCGCTATTAAAAAAATACCCTCAATACCAAGGATATTTTGCGGTGCATAAAATCCATAAAGGTGGTGATCAGGATGAGATTCGGAAGAATGATTATAAAAAGTATTTGTATCCGGCATTAATAACAATTATTGAAGAGAAAAAATTAAATAAGTAGTTATGTCAAACAAAGATTTAAAATATTATAAAGCTTTAGATTATAATATTATTATTGAGAAAGAGGTTGAGGACGGCGAAAGCTGGTTTATTGCTTATGCCAGGGAGTTAGGAAAGTTTGCCTGCTATGGTCGTGGTGAAACTCAAGCAGAAGCTTTAAAGAGTTTTATAGAAGAAAAAAATGCATTCATTGAATTTTTATTCAATGCTGGCAAGTTTATACCTGCACCTAAGCAAGAAGAAGCTGAAAGATTTAGGGGGGTTTTTAATGTGAGAACTTCTCCTGCTATCCATGCAAATTTGGTGAATCAGGCAAAGGAGATGGATATTTCTCTTAATCTTTATTTAAATCAGATCATTACTGCTGCCGTAGAAAAAAAGAGTACTGAAAATGTTTTAATGAATAAACTTTTTGAGATTTGCAATAAGCTTGAAAAGCATCATTACGAAGTTACAAATCAGCTTCGTTATCAAAAAGCAACATTGCAATATCCTAATGACTGGGTCATGGATTATAGTGATCCTTATCAAAAAATTGCTTAAAAATTTTTAATTTATCAGAGAATATGAAACCAAAAATATCACCGGAAGAGTACAAAAGTATAGTTGAATCATTAGATTTAGACACAATTTATTTAATAGATTTAAACTTAAAATTCAAAGAGGAATTTGTGTCATCTACTTTAAATTTCGATGTTGATGAGAAGTATATTTTTAAGCAAGAAAATACAATTTTAAAAATTATTTATACATATAAGTTTTCAGCTAAGGATGAGTCGAAAGAAGATGTTGCAATTAAAATACTGGCCAAATATGTAGTTCGATACAATATCACAAAGGATGTTACAATATCGAAAGAATTTATGAAAGTTTTTTCGGCTTTGACTTTGGGAATGCTTTTATGGCCATTTTTTAGGGAGTTGATTAACAATACAGTATATCGGATGGGTATGCCGGCATTGGTTTTGCCTTTAAAATTCAGATAACTTAAATTTAAACAGCTGTTTGGACGGAGAGTCTCCTGCTGAAAAAACAACAATTTATGGGTTCAGGGATAATAGGGTTATTGATTATATAAGTTAACTTTATAAAAATAAAAATCATGATTAACCGAAGAGAATTTTTAAAGAATGCGTCCCTCCTAACCGGGGCAGGTGCATTGTCAACATTGGGAGCCTTTCCTTTCGGGTATGGCTGTAACAGTTCAGTAACCGGCAATCCCCAGGCATATATGAAAAATTTAAGAGACCACCTTTGGATGTGGGGGCACGACTCGGGAGTTTATGACGGGCCTGACGGGGTTTACAATATTCCCCTGAGCCCTGATATCAGCATGGCTGACGGTATTAAATATATGGGAATTCCAAATGTGTGCGTAATCAGACATGGAATCCCGGAAAGCAGCGATTATCTGAAGCAGTTTGATGATGTCAAGCGGATTGCCTGGACCCTTTCGATGGGGTCAAACGAGTCGTATCAGACTTTGAAAGATTATGTATTCGGATTACGTGACAGCAGGGCTAACCTTACAGGATATTTTCTTGATGATTTTTTCCGTTTCAGTGGAAGTGCACTGCCGGATGACGGCACAAAACCGGCTCCCGCAGCTCTTTCAATGGAAGAGATGAAACAGCTTCATGATGAGACCCTTGCTTATAAGCGACGTCTTGACTTAGCTATTGTGTTATATACTCATCTACTGCATCCGGCAATTCAGCCCTATATGCAGTATGTTGATGTCGTCTCGCTATGGATATGGAATGGTGCGGACATTCAAAAAATAGATGAGAACTTTAAAAAATATCGTTCGTTAGTGCCCGATAAACGGACTCTTCTTGGCATCTATATGTGGGATTTTGGAGGAAGGAAAGAGCTTGATCAGGATTTTATGGTTAAACAGCTGGATTATGCACACAGATTATATCATGAAGGTGAAATTGAAGGAATGATCTTTCACTGTACACCTCTTGTCAATAAAAATCTGAAGGCAGTAGAATATGCCAAAGAGTGGATAGCTAAACATGGAGATGAAAAAAGATAAGATTAATTTGATCTTACCGATAATGGATAGTCTTCTGATGTGGGTATCCGGATAGTTTATAAATCTATCTTTTCCCCTTTGTTTAAGAGAACTAATTGTATTTAATATACGGCTATTGGATTTTTGAATTGATCATTTTTATTATGTTTGTTGCTACTTTAATAAAACAATAAAAGTAAACCAAAGCTATGATTAAATATTTTCTTTCAGTTCTTTGTTCATTAATTCTTATTAGTCAGAATGCTGATGGGGCAAAGACATTTTCCCGGTTGTCTGCGGAGGTGAAGATATTAGTTCCTCCGGCAGGTGAAGAAGCATATAAAATTGCAGGTGATATTTTTATGGATTTTTGGGAAAAGGTTACCGGTTACCGGCCGGTTATTCACCAAATAAACGATGATGAAACCAGTCTTCCCGGAGGAGATATTGTTCTTATTGGTTCTGATGCAGTTAACCCGCTTGTTCATCAACTGATTCGTTCAGGAGAGATAGAAGATATTAATATTCAATATGGGAGTGATAATTACCGGATATTTTCTTTAAAAACCGGTAATACAAATTGTCTCATCCTTGCCGGAGGAAACGGTCGTTCCACTATTTATGCAGTATATGATTTTTTTCGCAAGCAGGCCGGGGTTGAATATTTTTGGGATGGTGATGTTATTCCCCGTCAAGAACAGATCGGGATATCAGGAATAGACATTTCGGAAAAGCCTCACTTCCGGTACCGGGGTCTTCGCTATTTTGCTCACCGCGGTCTGCATAGGTTTCAGGCAGAGCATTGGGATCTGGATGATTGGAAAAGAGAGATTGACTGGCTGATGAAAGAGAGGTTTAATCTTTTTATGCTTCGTACCGGTATTGATGATCTTTTTCAGAGGGCATTTCCTGAAGAGGTATCTTACCCTCCTGTAGACAAGCAAGATACTGATGCTAAGCAGCGCAGCTATGATGATCGAACCTCATTCTGGCCTCTTAAGTACCGGGGAGAACTCAGGAAACAGGTTTTGCAATATGCACGTGAGCGCGGACTTATTCATCCGGAAGATATCGGAACAATCACTCACTGGTATTCACATACTCCGGGATCATTTTATGAAAATAAACCGGGATTTCCTGTTATTACAAATCAAAAGTCGGGATATTCTCTTCCTACTCAGGCAATTTGGGATATTGAAAAACAGGAGGCATGGGATGCATACTGGAATCTTACGGAGACCCATATCAGGGAGTTTGGCGGAGGATCTCCGCGAATGTTTCATACAATCGGAATGGCGGAAAGGGTTTTCGGGCAAAGCGATCGCGAAAACTTGCAAAGTAAACTTTATGTTTACAGGAAAACAGAACAGCGGTTGCGTGAAAATTACCCGGATGCTCCTCTTCTTATTGCCAGCTGGGATTTTATCGGGTGGCAGTGGACCGATAAGGGAGTACAAAATCTGATAAAAGAGTTTGATCCTGAAAAAACTATTTTACTGGATTATACAGCAGATAAGAATGATAAGGTGACTTATCGCGATTGGGATGTTTATAAAAAATTTCCATGGATATTTGGGATTTTTCATGGTTTTGCAAAGAACAGCGATATACATGAAGATTATAAAATTCTGACTCCCCGGCTTCAGGAGGTTATTGATGATGAGAAGTGTGTGGGATTGGTTGCCTGGTCGGAGATCTCCCACAGTGATACTTATATGCTTGAATATCTTGCAGAAAACAGTTGGGATCCGTCAAATATTGAAATAGAAAAAGCTACCGGATTATATTGCAAAAACAGATATGCCAAAGAAATTGGTCAGGAGATGAAATCTATTTGGGGTTCTTTTCTGAACTCCTCGCAGACATTGCATTGGAGTCGTGGCGGAATTCCTGTTGGGGAGCCTCAGTTCAGAACCTTGACAAGTGGAGTATTTATTAATTTGACTCCTGAGCATCTTGATAAACTGAGTTCTGATTATCGGAAGACACTTGAAGGTTTGCAAGGTATTCCTGAAGCACTTGAGAGGTTATCTGACCTTGCTGTTTCAAATTATGAAGATCAGATGTGGAGACGCGATGCAATTGATATTGCCCGCACTGTTGCTAACCGGGCAATATTTGCCACTTTGGCCCGCAGCTCTGTTAAGATGGAGGAGTGGAGGCACAAAAAAGCCGACAGATCGGAAATTGTTAAACTTTCAAACCTGAGCAAGGAGATGCTTGCCTGCTTAAGCCGTTTGTTAGCTATGTCGGACGACTATTCAATGAATGCAACATTGAAGAAGTTATATGATGCTAAAACATTAAATGGCGTTCCTCCTTTTGTGAACCCTCATTCTGAGCAGACATTAAAAGGAAATTCCGAAAATGGTTATTGCCGCAGCCATCACTATGAGCTGGTTGAGTATGTTTACCGGCCTGAAACGGAGGTATTCTGGAATTATGTACTTAAGCGTATAAAGTCGGGTGATCGCTCGGAGTGGAAACGGCCTCAGGAATTTGCTGAGCAGAAAAAGATTATTGAGGATCGTTTTTACGATAAACCCCTGATTGAAATGGCTCCTGCTGAGGTTCGTTCGCCGGAAAGGCTTGCAGAGATAATTAAAGAGCTTGGGGAGTTGGTAAAGCAATTTATAAATTCATGATATTAATATATATATGACAGACAGAAGAAATTTCATTAAACAACTTTCAGCTGCCGGAGTGGCAGGCTGTATGCCGGGTATTCTTTCTGCCTCTGCCGGACCGCAATGGAGCGGGCAGCAACAAAATGAAGAGCCTTCGGCAAAGATATGGGCATGCCTGATGCACCTCTCTTTTAATTTTGCAGGGGGCATCCGCCATTGGGGCGGCATCCGTAAAGAGTTTGAGCCTGACCAGCCGGTGTGGGATGGTGCAATAAAAAGAATGGCAGAGCGCGGTATAAATATGGTTCTGATAAATCTTGACGATTCAGTTCTTTGGCGGTCTCATCCGGAGATATCATTAAAAAATTCATGGACACCGGATAGATTGCGGGAAGAACTTGTTAAAATCAGAAGTCATGGCATTGAACCAATACCAATGCTTAATTTTGCAGCTACTCATGATGCATGGCTCGGCAAATATTCAATGATGGTATCTACAACTCCTTACTATAAGGTATGTAAAGACCTTATAGCCGAGGCAATTGAGATTTTTGACAATCCCCGGTTTATCCATTTTGGCATGGACGAAGAGACTTATAATCATCAAAAACATTTTGATTATATAGTAATAAGGCAAAATGACCTTTGGTGGGGAGACCTCTATTTTTATATTTCTGAGGCACTTTCAAGGAGGGTAAGGCCATGGGTATGGTCCGATTATGTGTGGCATAACCCTGATAAGTTTTTTAAAATGATGCCTAAATCGGTCATTCAAAGTAACTGGTATTATGGAGAGGAGTTTGACCCCGGCAAGACTTATGTTAAAGCTTATATTGACCTTGAAAGGGAGGGTTATGACCAGGTGCCAACCGGAAGTTTTCATGCTCGGCCCGGAGCTGATTTTCGCGCAACAAACGAAAAGTCTATTGGCAATACTGTCTCTTTTTGTTCTAAGCATATAGATGACAGTAGATTAATGGGATTTATGCAGACATTCTGGATGCCTACAATAAAAAGGTTTTCTCCTACAATACTTAAAGCTATTGATCTTATGGGAGATGCAAAAAACAGCTACGAAAAGGGTAAATAGTGATGGCATAAAAGTCGCGGATAATTTCCCGGGAAAGTAATTGATAACAAAAAGATTTGCAGCTGAATAATAAAGATTAATAATAAAAAATATATATAATGAGTGTAAAAGAAACAGGAGTAAGTTATTACGGGTTAAACTACCCCGAGCATGCTGAAAAAGATTTTAAGGAGATGATCCGCCATAACTGCAATGCGGTGATTCTGGCCCTTTCAGAATTTGATATTGATTTTTGGTTTCCCAATATTGTAAGTATAACCAAAGTTGGCAAGGACCTTGGTATGAAGGTTTATCTTGACACCTGGGGTATAGGGAAATGGTTTGGAGGGGAGCCTCCAAGTAACTTTTTAACCAATAACCCGGGAAACAGGCAGGTTTCTGCTTTCACCGGCGAATCTCTTCCTGCAGCATGCTTCAATACAAAAGCTTTCAGGGATTACTTTTACGGTATTTGCACAAAGCTTGCTACCGGGGTAGATTCAGATGGTTTTTTCTGGGATGAGCCCCATTATGCACTTCCCAAGAGTTATGCATCAATCACCGGAGGTCCCGGTGATGATTGGGCATGCTACTGTCCTGTTTGCCGGGCTAAATTTAAAGAGCTCTATGGCTATGAGATGCCACGACTTATGACAAAGGAGGTTATTGCTTTCAGGGAAAATAGTGCATTGGAGATCCTTCAGGAAGCTTCGGCAATTATTAAGAAGATTCGTCCTGCAAGTAAAATAACCTGCTGCGTACATGCTACCATCAACACATATTATGTAAAGGAGAATAGAGGGTATGACGATTGGGATAAGGTGTGCGGGACAGAGGAGTTTGATGTTTTCAGTACTACAATTCTGAACTATTCGCTTCCCCGCAGCTATTTTAAATCGATAACCCGGCGCACTGTTGATGTGGCCAGGAAATATGGCAAACCTGCCCAGCGCTGGATTATGAATTACTATAATGAGCCAGAAGATTTAAAAGAGATAAAAG
>CAZLZJ010000081.1:5388-7443 GCA_964563975.1 uncultured Prolixibacteraceae bacterium | reverse complement strand
TTATTGTTTTTCAGAGGATGGGAAGACTTTATAAACTTCCAATTCCATAAGCAGGGTCTTAAATCCTCCTATTCCATAATAACCGCCATATTGTCCGAACGCAAGCTGTGACGGCAAAACAAGGGATGCTTTGGTTCCTTTTTTCATATATGTAAGAGCTTCATGAAGCCCTTTCATTTCAGTCACATAATCAGCCGAATAACTTAGCTGCCCCGGATGAAGAACTACCAACTCAGCAGGCTCGTATGACCCGGTTCCGTAAACATACATACTGTCAATCGTATAAAGATCGTAAAAAATCTGAACCCTGTCATTTATCTTGATTGAATCTCCTATACCTTCCTTTTGTTCAATATAATATAATCCTGATGGTTTAGGATCAATATGAGAATAATTACTCCCGATAAATTCATTAAGACGATTCAACTCTCTTTTTCTTTGTTTTTCCAAACTATTCTCTTTACATGAAAACAGAGAGACCATCAATACAGTTGCAAATATTCCTGAAACAATGTACTTCATATGATTAAAATTTTATAAATCTAACTGATGTTTATATTCAATTAAAAGTTTCTTAAAGTACTCAACTGTTTCCGCTAATGTTAATGTTGATTCACCTCCGGCAGCATTTAAATGACCTCCGCCGCCAAAATATTTTTTTGAAAAATCATTAACAGGAAAGTTCCCTTTTGAGCGGAAAGATGCTTTAACCACATCCTTTTTTTCTATAAACAGAGCACTGAAAATAATATTGTTTATCGATAAAGGATAATTAACAAATCCTTCTGTATCGCCCGGTTTAAAATTATACTCTTTAAGTTCTTTCTGAGAAATATTGATCACTGCCGTACGAAACTCCGGAAAGACATCCATTTTTTTATTGAGGCAATAGCCAAGAAGTTTCATTCTGTTGATACTAAAGTTATGATATACTTTTGATTGAATTTTCTCAGTATCTATGCCCCACTCCATTAACTCTGCAGCTGCCAGGAAAGGTCCGGGCCTGGAGATATTGTGACTAAACGAACCGGTATCTGTCATGATCCCTGTAAAAAGAGCTTCTGCTGAAGCATAATTTATAAAACTCCTAAGGCCGGCTTTTTCTATAAGCCGGTATACCAGCTCAGCTGTTGAACTGTATTCTGTCTCCGATATTATAAAATCGCAAAATTGCTCCGGATAAGGATGGTGATCAATCATGATTTTAGTTCCCCGAAACTCTTTTATATGCCTGCCTATTTTTGCTGCTCTTTCAGGGGTATTGAAATCCAGACATATTAAAATATCAGCATGATTGAATATATGTTGTGCCTCTTTTTTGTTGATATCATAAATACAAATTTTCACATCAGAGGTAAACCATTTCAAAAACTCAGGATATAAATTTGGCACAATCACATCAATATCATGCCCGGCATTGTTTAATACTTCTGCAAGCCCCAGAGATGATCCGATGGCATCTCCATCGGGATTTTCATGTGTAATTATAACAATCTTGGCCCGCTTTTCAGTAAAAAGAGCTTTTAGAAAATTAAAAATCTCATTATCAGTGTTTTTCAAAGCTATCAATTATTAAACTGACAAATATAAGAAATCTCAAATTGGAGCAAATGCTATTCTATTCAATTTTTGTTAATATTGTCGTAATTATTAAATATTAACAAAAATGACAATGGCAGGTAACATTACTTTGACAATAATCAAGCCTACTGCTTTTAAGAATAACCATGCAGGAGCAATATTGAAAATGATTAACGAATCAGGATTTAAAATAAAGGCATTAAAAATGGTACATCTGAATCTTCAACAGGCAGGATTATTTTATGCCGTTCACAAAGGGAGACCATTTTATGAATCCCTTGTTCAATTTATGAGTTCCGGACCGATAATTGCTGCTTTGCTGGAAAAAGAAAATGCCGTAAATGACTTCAGAAAGCTGATCGGAGCAACTGATCCAAAAAGTGCTGAAAAAGGGAGTGTTAGAAACTTATATGGAACAGACCTTCAACAAAATGCGGTACATGGTTCCGATAGTGATGAAAATGCCGTTATAGA
>CAZLZJ010000081.1:0-5288 GCA_964563975.1 uncultured Prolixibacteraceae bacterium | reverse complement strand
TTCAGGCGGGAACGAATTTCTTCACGGATCATTATCAGTTCATTCTTAACTATCGGTGAATTTATTTCAACAAATAAAATACCTTTTGAAAAGTAGACATTGCGCGTATAGCGTGCAATGGTATTTCCCAGCAATCCCTGCCATGACTGTACGACATCAACTTCTTTCAGTTTCCTGTCAAATCTCATCTCTTTAATATATTCACGCAGTACTTCACTAAGCGGCTGACTATCACTTTTTCTCATAAAATTTGTATAATTGATCCTGATTTAACCTCAAAAATCTGATAATCCGATGTCATCTCCTTTAAAATCCCATCAAGATGGCTTCTGTTAGTGTCTGTAATAAAAATTTGTCCAAACTGATCACCAATAACCAGCTTAATTATTTGTTCAACACGATTACGGTCCAATTTATCAAATATATCATCAAGAAGTAATATGGGTTTCATATCCGATATTCCCGCAATAAATTGGAACTGAGCCATTTTCAATGCCACTAAATATGTTTTTTTTTGACCTTGTGAGCCAAGCTTTTTTATAGGATATCTGCTAATGTTGAAAAGCAGATCATCTCTGTGAATACCTGTGGTTGTATATTGTAAAGATCTGTCTTTTTCAATATTCTCTTTAAGCAGCAATTCAAAATTGCTATTATACAGATCAGATTGATGAACAAGTTCCACCTTTTCATTTTCCATTGAAATAAAAGAGTAATATTTTTGAAAAACCGGTATCAGACCTTTTATAAAGTTGCAGCGCTTCTGATGTATGCGGCTGCCATATTCTATTAAGCGACTATCCCATACCGACAACAATTCCCGGTCAAAGTAGCTATCTGAAGCAAATTGTCTGAGCAGACTGTTTCTTTGAAAAACAGCTCTGTTATATTGAATAAGATCATCCAGATAATTGGAGTCATATTGTGAAATTACCCCATCCATAAATTTACGCCTTTCAGCGCTCCCTCCCGTTATAAGATTCATATCGGCCGGTGTTATCATAACCAAAGGGAGCAGCCCGATATGATCTGCCAGCTTACTGTATGCCTTTGAATTTCGTTTAAATTGTTTTTTTTGACCTTTTTGTAATGCACAAGAGACAAACTCCTTTGAATCAAGACGTTTATAAATTCCATTTATCAGGAAAAAATCTTCATGATGCATTATATTCAACTGATCGGATGCATTAAAAAAGCTTTTACAAAATGATAAATAGTAGATGGCATCCATTAGGTTAGTCTTACCCGCACCATTATTGCCAATCAAGCAATTTAATCTTGCAGAAAAAGAGACCTGAACATCTTTCAGATTTTTAAAATTTAATATTGAAATTTCTTTAATGTACATTTTTCAGCCCATTCGACTTTAACTTGCAAAGCTAATTAAAAATGAGTATCAGGTGTATTAACAATTCAAGATAATGAACATAGTGATTTATAGCCAAAAATAGATCTACTTTTCTGTTAGGTTAATAAAAAATAGCTATTTTTGCGACAAAATTTTGAAATCTTTTAATATGGCAAAAAAGAAAACCCGAAAAGCTGATAATATACAGGAATTAGAAACTGTCTTAACCAAAACCGAACAATTCATTGAAGAAAATCAAAAACCTATTTCATATGTTATCGGTGCTATCATTTTGATAGTAATGGGATATCTGGCTTTTAACAAATTCTATTTACAGCCCCGTGAAAAAGAAGCCCAATCGCAAATGTTTATGGCAGAGAACTATTTTGAAAAAGATTCTTTTAACCTTGCCATAAATGGCGATGGTAACTATTTGGGCTTCTTGGATATTATTGATGATTACACAATGACCAAATCTGCTAATCTGGCTAAATATTATACGGGTATATCATTTTTACATCTTGGACAATATGAAGAGGCATTTGACTATCTTAATGATTTCAAGACTAAAGACTTATTGCTTGCAACAGTTGCCGAAGGTGCAAAGGGAGATGCCAAGTTAGAGCTGGGAAAGGAGAAGGAAGCACTAAATTATTATAAAAAGGCATACTCTTTAAATAACAATGAATTTACAAATCCTGTTTTTATGATGAAGGCTGCCAGGTTATTAGAATCGATGGAAGATTTAAGTGGCGCATTGGCTATTTACAAAGAGATTAAAGAGAAATATCCACAGTCTCCCGAAGGGCAAAATATAGATAAGTATATTGCAACGGTTGAAAATTTGTTAAATTGATTTATGACAACTAAAAATCTTTCACAATACGATGCTTCATCTGTACCTCCTGCAAATAATATGCGTATAGGAATTGTAATTTCCGAATGGAATTACACCATTACTTCCGTACTTGCACAAGGAGCAGTTGAAACCTTGAAAAGACACGGCGCAACAGCTGAAAATATAATTTTAAAATATGTACCCGGCAGCTTTGAACTTCCTCTTGGCGCTCAGTACTTTGCCGAATTTGAGAATGTAGATGCAGTAATCCTGTTAGGCTGTGTAATAAAAGGTGAAACACCTCACTTTAAATATATTTGTCAGGGAGTTTCTGCCGGTACTACTACATTAAATTTAAAGTACAATAAACCATTTATTTTCGGGGTATTAACCACCAATAACCTTCAGCAGGCAAAAGATCGCGCAGGTGGAAAATACGGCAATAAAGGCGATGAAGCCGCTATTGCCGCAATTAAAATGATTCACTTAAAACACTCTTTCTCCAAACAATACTTACCGTGAAGATCCGGGTCTTCCCTGGCCCCTTTGTTGCCTTCTCTCTTCCTGGTACTTTTGATATTTCTTCCACTGAGCTTCAGAGAGAATCCCTTTCATTTTTACATCCTGTTTTTCCCTTATCTCGCCCATTTTTTCTCTCATACCTTCAAAGCCACTGCCACTATTTCGGCTTTTTTCACGTAAAGCTCTCATTTGCTTACTACTTTCCAGGTTAAGGTCATAAACTTTTTTTTCCTGATCTTTAGTCAGGCTTAACAACTCTTTAAGTTGCTCTGTCTGACGTTTGGCCATAGTTTCCGGATCAAACGATCTCCTATCCTGCCCGGGCTGCGCCATGAGCAGATTGGTTCCTGCGAAAACCGCAATCAAAAAAATTACAATTCTCTTCATTTTCAAACAATTTAAATTTTATAAAAAATGGAACCTGATGGCTTCAGAATTATAAACTTCTATCATGTCACAGGCTCATGTAACATTATATTTGACAGATAAGCAATCAGATAGTTTAATTTAAACTTTAAAATTATCCGACTATTTTTTAGGCATTTGAATGCCTCTCTGTTTTGCCATATCCTCAAGACGTTTTTGAAATTTTGACTTTTTCAGCGGTTTTTTCTTATTAACCTGCAGCTGTGCCCTGATCTTTTTCTCATCAACAAAAGACCTGATAATATAAGTCTGCCCGATAGTAATGAGGTTAGCCAGAAAATAGTAATAACTCAATCCTGCTGAATAGTTATTAAGTATGAAGAGAAACATTATCGGCATCATATACATCATCATTTTCATGCCCGGCATTCCCTGCGGTGATGTAGCTTGTTGATTTAATCTGGTTGAAATAATTGTCGTGATAGTCATCAACAGGCAAAACAGACTGACATGATCACCATAAAGCGGTATTGAGAATGGCAAATCAAGTATGGAATCATATGTTGAAAGATCATCAGCCCATAAAAAGCTTTGCTGTCTTAATTCAATAGAAGTGGGAAAGAAAAAAAACATTGCTACCAAAATCGGAAACTGCAAAAGCATCGGGAGGCAACCTCCCATGGGATTGACACCGGCTCTTTTGTACAACGCCATTGTTGCCTGCTGTTTTTCCATCGGCTTGTCATCCCCATACTTCTTATTAATTTGATCCATTTCCGGTTTCAAAGCACGCATTTTTGCCTGAGAAATATATGACTTGTAAGTAAACGGAAAAAGAATTGTCTTGATAAAGATTGTCAGTAACAGAATAATAATTCCAAAATTAGATATAAATTTTCTCAAAAAATTAAATACAGGGATTATCAAATATTTATTTACAGGTCTCACAATTAAATAACCCAGGTAAACTAATCGTTCCAGCTCTATATCAAACTGATTTAAGGTTTGATAATGGTTAGGGCCAAAATAAAATTGCAATCCTATGCTTTCCGAATCTTTTCCCTCATAAGGAAAAGCTATTTCAGATAAAAAATTAGCCAGATATTCATCATTATTGTCAAACCTTTCTGATCTGACATAAGCATTTGGAAAAAAATCTTTAGAAATAATTGAAGAGTTAAAAAAAAGCTGCTTAAAGCCAATCCATTTAATTCGGGTACTTAAGTTTTTTTCACCGGACTTAGCTTGAGGCAGGTTATCAACATCATTTTCAAAAAATTTATAAACAATGTTGGTGTATCTATCTTCCCCAAAGCGTGATATGCGTTCCTGCCGCGGTACATCAAATGACCAGGTGAAATTAATATATGCCTGATTTGACGCAATATATTGATCTAATTCCACAAATTTCATATCTAAATCTATTAAATATGAATTATGCTCTATAGTGTAAATATATTCTAAGAATTTGCCGGGCTCCACCTCAAGCCGAAAACCAATCCGTTTAGAATTGCCCGGGTGATTTTCATTATATTTGACTCTTCCCTCATTACCTTTTCTTACTTCGGGCCCGTTTACCGTAATTTTTTCTTCAGAAAACTGGGGAGTAAAAAATAACAGATCTGTGTTAATACTTCTATTTTGTGCAAAAAAGTTAAGTCCAAATTTTGTGTCGGGCCCATCAAACAATATTACCGGCAATGATTTATAAGTTTTATACTCTTTCAATTCGATTGAATAAATTCTTCCCCCTTTATTTGTAAAAGTTATTTTAAATAAATTGTTTTCAACGGTGTAAAACTGCTCTTCACCAACAGCTGCACGACCAAAAACTCCCAGCTGATCAGACTTTTGTTTTAAAAGAGTCTCTGTATCAACTGAATCCGGTAAATTGGTGATTTCCTGGTCAAAGCTTTTCTCTTCCTGTAATTGTAATAATCTTTCCTGCTTTTTTTCAACCAAAGCAATAGAATCCCGTTTTCTCTTTGCTTCAAGGATCTCTTCTTCAGATGGTCTGTTAATAATTGTAAACAAAACCAGCACCCCGAAAATTAAAAAAATACCTATAACTGAATTTTTATCCATTTTAACACTCAGGTAATGTCGTTTTTATATAAAATAGAAGTATCAGGCAATATTATGCTTAAATATTCAAAAAATCCAAAATTAATTAATTATAGTAATTGAAGAGCCAATAACAATTAAATTTGAATA
>CAZLZJ010000080.1:0-7666 GCA_964563975.1 uncultured Prolixibacteraceae bacterium | reverse complement strand
TTTCATCTGATTTAAATTTTAAATAAAAATAGTAATTTAATACAATTCGCTAAAGTTATAACGTTTATTATTCAGTTATTATTTATTATCTTTATAAGAAAATAGATCTTTTATGAACAAGGTTTTAATAATATTGTTTTCCGCCATAACAATTTTCTTCTCTTCATGTGTTGCAAAAAAGAAATATCTTGAGATGCAGGATGGCAGGCTTAAAGCAGAAGAACAGGTAGTAAAGCTAACTGAAGAGACCAATTACCGGGCTACACGAATTGAAGCCCTTATTGCTGATTTTCAATCAATGAAAAATGAACTATTGGAAAGTAATGCCATAAAAGATCAATATATTGATTCTCTCAATAATGAAATGGCCAATCTTCGAAATTCCCTTGCCCTGCAAAAAGAGTCCATTCAGCAAAGCAATTTCACCTATGGTTTTGAAAGACAAAGAATGACAGAGGAGATGAGCACTAAAGATAACATGATCTCCTCCCTGAACAGGCAGCTGCAAAATATTGAAAATGAAAATAAAGAACTATCATCAACCCTTGATGAAAAAAATTTTCAGGTAAATTTGCTAAATGATAAAATTTCAATCATCCAATCTGAAAAAGATCGTGAAACTGAAAAATCAGAAGAACTTCTTCAAAAGCTGCAAGTTATGCAACAGGAGGTAAATGCACTGCAAACACAAATAAAAGAGAAAGATGCAGATATAACCCGCCTCCAGAATAATGTAAACCTGCTTAAAAAAGAGTTGGGAAACTAACCCTTTTTCTGCTGACAACAAAGAATATTTTTTATCTGCCCGGTTACTTTTTCCGTAAGCTCAGCAGCCTGTTTCTCCGACCCTGCTTCTGCAAAGATCCTGATAACCGGTTCAGTATTGGATTTCCTCAAGTGAATCCAGGAATCAGAAAAATCAATTTTTACACCGTCAATGTCATTAACCTCTTCCCCTTTATATAAATCCTTAATTTCTTCAAGTAACCCGTCAATATCGATACCGGCGCTTAACTCTGTCTTACTTTTTGACATATAGTAATCAGGATATTTTTTTCTCAGATCCGAACACTTCATCTTACTTTTTGCCAAATGAGTAAGGAACAGTGCTGCACCAACTAATGCATCCCGCCCATAGTGGCTCTCCGGGTAAATTACTCCTCCATTTCCTTCTCCGCCAATAACAGCATTTATCTCCTTCATCTTTTCAACAACATTAACCTCACCAACTGCTGCTGCTGCATATTTTTGTCCATACTTTTCAGTAACATCTCTGAGCGCCCTGCTTGATGAAAGGTTAGATACCGTATTCCCGGGGGTTATCCCCAGAATATAATCAGCCACTGCCACCAAAGTGTACTCTTCACCAAAAAAAGAGCCGTCTTCATTGATAATCACAAGCCTGTCTACATCAGGATCCACAACAAAACCAACATCAACTCCACTACTCTTAATCAACCCGGAAGTCTGAAGAAGATTTTCCTTTACCGGTTCGGGATTATGAGCAAAGTCACCATGCGGTTCACAATTTATCCGTACCACCTTACTAACACCCAACGCTTCAAATAACAAAGGCATAACAATACCACCCACCGAATTAACTGCATCTACAGCTACTGAAAAATGAGCCTCTTTTATTATTTCACAATCAACTAAGTTTAAATCAACTATCTTTTTAATATGAACCGAAGTATACTCTTTTTCAACAATAGTGCCAATAGTGTCAACATCAGCAAAATTAAATATACCAAGCTCAGCAATATCCAGGACTTCCTTACCTTCAGAGCTATTCAAAAACTCACCACTGCTTTTTAAAAGCTTTAATGCATTCCACTGCCTTGGGTTATGGCTTGCCGTGACTATCACTCCCCCATCGGCGCCTTCTTCAACAACAGCAATTTCAGTGGTGGGTGTAGTTGCCAATCCAATATTTATCACATCAATGCCCATACCTGTAAGGGTGCCGATTACCAGCAGCGATACCATTTCTCCCGAAATTCTTGCATCTCTTCCAACAACAACCCGAAAAATATCTTTAGATCCATTTTGCTTGATCCAGGTAGCAAAAGCTGCAGTGAACCTTACAATATTTACAGGATTAAGACCATCGTCATTTCTGCCTCCTATTGTACCTCTTATTCCTGATATTGATTTTATTAAAGTCATTAAAAAGCAATTTATATATTATATAATCGTAAAGGGATTAAACATTGCAGATAAGAGTTAACAAAATTATTTCATCTTCAGGTATTGTACCTCTTTTGGTGCCAAAAGCCTCCATTTACCACGTGGAAGATTTTTTTTGGTAAGCCCTGCAAAATATACCCTGTCGAGCTTTTTAACCCTATATCCCAGGTGCTCAAATATGCGCCTTACGATCCTGTTTCGCCCTGAGTGTATCTCTAACCCGACATCAAACTTATTGGCAGGATCAATATAACTAATCATATCGGCAGCTATCGGACCATCTTCAAGTTCAATACCATCAGCTATCCGGAGTATATGGTTTTTGGTAACCGGTTTATTAAGTGTGACCTGGTAGATCTTTTTTACGCGGCGGCTTGGATGAGTAAGCCGGTCAGACAGCTCACCATCATTTGTCAGAAGCAATATGCCCGTTGTATTTTTATCAAGCCTCCCAACAGGATAAATACGTTCCGGACAGGCACCTTTTACAATATCCATTACATTCAATCCGGCCTTTGGATCGTCAGTGGTTGTTGTAACTCCTTTAGGTTTATTTAACAAAATATATACTTTCTTTTCAATATTAAGCTTTTTTCCATCAAATCTCACATCGTCAGTCAGCTTAACCTTTACACCCATTTCTGTAACAACCTTATTGTTTACAGTAACCAAGCCGGCTGCAATATATTTATCAGCCTCTCTTCGTGAACATACTCCCGCATTGGAAATATACCTGTTAAGCCTCACTTCATCCGGCTTTTCACCCTTGTAAGGTTTACTCCTTGGGAGCACCGTTTCTTTGTATCCGACTGCTGAAAGTCTTTTTTTCAGTTGCAGAACCTTCTTTCCGGAAGATCCGGGAACCCCTCCAAACTTCCTGTCTCTCACCTGTTTCTGTAAACCCTTCCTGTCTCTTCTGCCTCTGCTGTAACTTCTGTTCATTAACTTATTTTTAATAATTTATTAAAACCTCCATAGTATACTAATAAACTTTCTTATCCGGTTTATCCATAAAAAAGCCACACTAAAATCTATACAAATTACGTAAAAAATTGTACATCTTTCGGAATAATTTGAGTTTATACCACTTCAGGCAAATTTATTCCCTTAATCTTTCTATATAGATCAAGTGCATATACATCTGTCATTCCGGATATGAAATCAACAGCTGTCTGAATTTTATGGTATAATCTGTCACTTTCCGGCTTATACTGATCAGGCAGAAGTGTAAGAATTCTCCGATTATATTTATCTTCAGGATTAATAACAGCACCAACAAACTCTTCTAACAGTGTTCCGATTATTTTAAAACCTGCTATTTCTATCTCAACCACTGACCTGAATGCATAAACATCAGAAAAAGAAATTTCAATCACCTCCCTCATTGCCTCAGCCTCTCTCTTCTCAAGACATGCAACAAGGTTTTTCTGAAATGTCCCGTTAAGGATTTCATTATAATTTTTAAAAAATACAGATATACTTTCCCGTACGAGCTTTCCAATTACACCGGCCCTTAAATAACTGATCTGTTCATTTTTGTCAGTAACCCTTTTAAGCACGGTTTCTATATTTTTTATTATACTTTTATCCTCCGCAGGGTCATAAAAGCCCATATAAAGCTCCTTTACCTTTTCATGGCTCAATATACCCAGTTTACAGGCATCTTCTAAATCCATAATCTGATAACAGATATCATCAGCTGCCTCAACCAAGAAAACCAGCGGATACCTGACATACTCATCGGGATCTCTTCTTTTAACAGATATCCGTAGCTCTTCGGCAATAAACCTGTAGTTATCCTTTTCGCTTTGAAAAAAGCCAAATTTCTGCTCTGTTGCCAAAACCGATTCATAAGGGTATTTTACGATACTTGCAAGTGTCGGAAAAGTTAATGCAAAACCTCCCGGCCTTTTACCGTTAAACTGATGTGTTAAAAGTCTCAAAGCATTGGCATTCCCGTCAAACCGGGCAAAATCACTCCACTCTTCGGCTGTAAGTTTATTATAAAACTCCTTCCCTGCTCCATTCTCGAAAAAATTTGAAATGGCAGCCTCACCGGAATGGCCAAAAGGCGGATTTCCCAGATCATGAGCAAGGCAAGCTGCAGAAACAATGGTTCCAATCTCTCTGACAATATTGGAATCCGGAAATTCCGCTACAAGCTTATCAGCCAAAAGGTTTCCTAAAGAGCGGCCAACACTTGCCACTTCCAAACTATGGGTAAGCCTGTTGTGAACGAAAATATGTTCAGGCAAGGGGAAGATCTGGGTTTTGTTTTGCATCCTTCTAAAAGGCGAAGAAAAGATTATCCGGTCATAATCACGCTGGAACTGTGTCCTGTCTTCGGGATCAGTTTCATGACTCCAATCCTCCATGCCTAAACGTTTAACCGAAAGCAGACTATACCAATTCATTTGAGAAAGAATATGTTGAATACTTTTTAACTTCTTTAGCCAACTCTTTTGCTTTTCCTCCGGTTACCTGATCTAATTTTTGCCAAAACTGCAAACTATGATCTTTGATGCGGGTGTGAACCAGTTCATGTAATAAAATATAATCTATAAGTTCATCGGGTAGCTTCATCATTTGCAAGTTTAAACTTATATTATTTTTTGAAGAGCAACTGCCCCAGTTAGATCTGTTATTTCTGATTGTAACATTATTATAACTAAACCCATATTTGCCGGCAAGTCTCTTTAGCCTTTCCGGAAGAGTATTCATAGCTTCATACCGGTAGATTTTGGTTAACAGCCGGTTTACCAAATCCCTGCTTTGACCGGAATCCGGATCCTTAAGCATAACTGTTACTGTTTTTTCCTTAACAACAACATCATCCACATCTCCTTTATAAAAACAGATCTTATGGCATTTTGTATTCAACACCAAACCATCTGAAATTAACAACTCTTTGTTAAGTAAGCTTTGCTGCTGTTCTTTAATCCAGCTTTCGTTTTTTTCAATAGTCTTCAATACCTCTTTTACCGGAACATAAAAAGGAAAAGAGACCAATATCGACTTATCAGGTTTAATGCTGATCTTTATCCTTTTAGAGCGCTTGTTCCCTGATAAGGTAACCTTCCCAATACTTTTTATAAATAGTGTGCCGGTCGCCATTCATCCTATTTTTAAAACAAATGTATCAAAATTTAAAACCTCTTTTTCAATTATAAAGCCTGATTGCTTCAAATCTTTTTTTAAACCTGTCTATCCCGGGCTTCCAGCGTGCAATCTCATCATCAACCGGCAACCTTTCCACCAAAGTATGCCTCATGCCTTCATCTCCGGATAAAATATCAAACGGCATCAGTTTATCTTCATACTCATATGGCGGAGGTAAAAAGTTCAATGAGCCGGGAGGCGATATTTCAACTATTGCATCAAAAAGATGAAGGGCTGTTTCAACAGGTTTGTAAAGCCCGGTATTTGTAATATGAATATAAATGCCCCGGCACATCTCTCCGGAATATTTATTAAAAACCGGAATGTAGTCGTGCTGTCTGAAGATCACGCCCGGCAATGCCTTGCTTTCCAGCTTTGCCATAACCTTCCGGACATTTAGCCATGGTGCTCCAACCAACTCAAATGGAGTAGTGGTTCCCCGGCCTTCAGAAAGATTTAATGCTTCGGCAAGAACCATTCCGGGATAAACGGCAGCACTATTTTCTGTTGGCAGGTTTGGTGATGGAAGCACCCATGGAAGGCGGGTGTCACGATACATCATATTACGGTTCCAGTTTTTCATCTTGACAACAGACAGGTTACATAAGGGAAGTTCATACTCTTTAAGCCAAAGAGCCATCTCACCAATTGTCATCCGGTGGCAAAGAGGTATCTCGGCACCACCAACAAAAGTAAAAAACTCCCTGTTCAGTACCGGCCCGTCACAATGTAAAGGAGCAATGGGATTGGGGCGATCAAGTACCCAAACAGGAATCCCCAATTCACCGCAAGCCTCCATACACAGTTTAACGGTCCATATATAGGTATAAAGCCTGGCGCCGGCATCCTGAAGGTCAACAAGTAAAAGGTCGGTATTTTCCAACATTCCGGGAGATGGCTTTCGATGACTCCCGTAAAGACTATACACCGGAACCCTAAGTTGTTGATTATAACCTCCCTCCCACTCAATCATATTATCTTGCGTTTCCCCATATAACCCGTGTTGCGGACCAAAAACAGCTGACAGGCTACATTCCCGGCTTTCTCTTATAATATTGATAATATGCCTGTATTCAGAGTTAATACTGGGAGCATGGCAAAGAACACTGATTCTCTTTCCCCTTAATTTTGGAGGCAGCTCTTCCGTGATCCTATCGAGGCCTGTATATACCATAACCGTTTTTTGCAAAAGTTGCAGTACAAACTTAAAAATAATAATCTTGTTAAAAAATGAACCTTATCCAACAAACAATACAGATTAGTTTGAATATATCAGGATTACCCCTGTAAACAATTAATTTCAATCATAGGAGGAAAAAAATTGATTTTCCCGTGATTGCTTATTTTTTATTTGTAGGTTGCAACTTTATTTACATAAAGCAGGCAAACTATCTGATAACTTTAAAAATATAAATTTTAAAAAAATGAAAATATTAACATTTCAAAAAAAGACATTTAATAATTTATCTGTTTTAACAGCTTTTGTTACTCTTCTGTTGTGCAATATGGCGGTCAATGCTCAGCAACCTGAGGTAAAAGTGTTTGCACACCGTGGCGGCAGACTGGAGCGTGACGAAAACACTTTACAGGCATTTCAAGAAGTATACACAAAAGGTTTAAGAGGTTATGAAATTGATGTAAGACGAACAAAGGACAACCATTTGGTTATTTTTCATGACGGAGACTTCAAACGGATCTTCGGTATTGAAGGATCTATTGAAGAAGCAACCCTTGAGGAAGTTAAGGCACTCCGCACAAAAGACGGAAATCAGATTCCTACTTTGGATGAAGTTTTGGAGTTCTTTAACGATAAGCCGTGGCTCTATGTTGAGTTTGAAATGAAGACCGGCAGCCCGCATTATAACGGAAAGATTTTGGAGCAGTATTGCGATGAACTTTGTCAAAAAATCTATGCCCATAAACCTCCAACTTCCGATTATGTAATGACCTCTTTTGATACCCGCCCGCTAAAGTATTTGAAAAGCAAATATCCTTCAGCCCAGCTGTTATTTATAAAAAACGAAGGAGTCTCTCCGGAGGTTCTGGAGGAGGCAAAAGCACTTGGTATAAACCGTGTGGGCTGCCGGATCGAAAAAACAACCCGTGAAATGATTAGAAGTGCAAAAAAGCAAGGATTTATTATTAGTCTGTGGCCGGGATTATCAATTGAAGATTTTCTTCTTGCGGTAGGACTGGAATGCGACTATATATGCACGGATGTTCCGGTGGCTGTTTATGAGTGGGTAAAAGAAAATGCGCCATGGATATCACTGAAGTGATTTGCAGAAATAGCTTTAAGAGACACCGAACATCCCGGTAA
>CAZLZJ010000079.1:5991-7831 GCA_964563975.1 uncultured Prolixibacteraceae bacterium | reverse complement strand
TTTTAAATATCTATATTATTTATAAAGTTAACTGTAAAAACAGATATTTATGAATCAACCTAAAAGACTTATAATATTTTCGGGGCCCTCATGTGTCGGGAAAAGTCCGCTGGCTAAAGCCATTGCAAAGTTTTATCCCGATTTACATACCGGGCTAAAGCCCCTTATTCTTTACAATAGCCGACAACCCCGTCCCGGAGAAATAGATGGAATTGACTACCATTTCAGGAAAAAAGATGAAATAGAAAAACTCCGGATCGACAATCGTTTTGTTGTAATGGATGTTAGAGGAGACTTGCAAGCAATTGACATGGATGAATTATTTGCTAATCTGAAAACTAATAATCTGTTTTTTGAAGGAAACCCATTTGTTGGCAAACTGCTCTTAACTCAAAACTATCTCTCTGAAGTAGAAAAATTAAGTATTTTTATGTCACCGGTCTCAAAAGATGAAATTTTATATTTGAAATCTGTCAGCCCCTCTGTACACCTTCCTGAAATAATTACCGACTTAATGAGAAGAAAATTGCTTAGGCGGACACGGCTGCAAAAAGGAGAACTGTCATTTAGTGATCTTGAAAATATTGAGAAGCGGGCAAAAAGTGCATATACAGAGCTGCAGGACGCCCATTATTTCCAATTTGTAATACCCAACCATGATGGTGAAGAAAGCGATAACTGGAGTTCATTTTATTATCCGCTGGGAGACGCAAGAAAAGCCTTATTAACTTTTGTTGCGCTTATTGAAGGTAAAAAAGGGCTAATAGAAGAGGTTTGGGAAAAAAATCTGCTGCTATAATTTTTATAGCTTTCTAACAATTATTCAAAGATAATTCCAACTTTACTTATATACAATATTATGCAATTTTTCATATATTGTATAAAATTAATCGACCATGAAAAAATTACTTTCCCGAACTGGTAATTCTTATAAAGTCTGTTATTATCCCCACTGCAGTTTACAAGCTGCAAACTGCATTCTGATGCCGGTTTTATTAATATTGATGCTATTAATAAAAACAGAAGTATTTGGACAAGACCTTGAAGTGCCTTATGTCCCTACCCCATTGATAATTGTGGAAAAGATGCTTGACCTTGCAGAAGTAAAACCCGGAGACTATCTGATAGACCTTGGGTCGGGCGACGGGCGTATTGTAATTGCCGCGGCAAAAAGGGGTGCTGTTGCCCATGGTGTTGATCTAAATCCCATACGTATTGAAGAAGCCAATAAAAATGCAATAGATTCGGAGGTTGATAAAAAAGTTCTATTTATTGAAGATGATATTTTTAAAACAGATTTCAGCAGAGCAGACATTGTTACAATGTATCTCTTAAACTCAGTCAACCTTAAACTGCGCCCCTATCTGCTTGAAAAACTCAAACCCGGAACACGTATTGTTTCGCACGATTTTGATATGGGCGACTGGGCATGCGATGATTTTTTATATTTAGACGATAGTAGTATTTATAAATGGATTGTTCCTGCAAAAGTAAGTGGAAAATGGAGCTGGGATAATGGAAATAACTCCTTTACAATGATAATAAATCAGGAATTTCAAAAAATTAAAGTTCTCCTGAGCTCAAACAATAATAATTTAATTATATATAACAGTATACTTTCAGGAGATAAAATAGTTATAACAGCAGAAAATCCATTAAACGGCGAACATTATCTTTTTAACGGACGTGTAGATAATAACGCAATAATCGGCACTGTTCAAATCCGGAATAAAAACTCAAACCATATTGAACAATGGAATGCAAAATATATATAAACCCCTAAAAAATTATTAATGATGACAAATAACCCCCAATTATCTCAAACCTATTCATATCTGGC
>CAZLZJ010000079.1:0-5891 GCA_964563975.1 uncultured Prolixibacteraceae bacterium | reverse complement strand
ACAAAAAATAAACTTACAAGAAATAAAATATATATATCATGCGGCGTGATAATGGTAGCTTGCCTGATTTCAATCCTGCTGTTTTATATTTTTTTAAAAAAATATCATCCTGCATCCAGCTTTGTTTTTTGGATTGAATCATTTGCCTTAATAGCTTTTGGAATTTCATGGCTTACTAAAGGCGGAGCCCTGCTCAGAGATCAAAATATAGATATAATTCAGTAAAATGCACCACGTGCTTAGTGCTATTAAAGTTAATTTTGAAAATTTTCTATTAGCATACCGGTAATTTCAATCAGATTTTCGAACCAGGCAGGATTTAAAGGCCACATTTGAACAATTTTACCATCAACCTCTTCAGCAAAAACCCTTGCCTGATCCTGATCGAGATCACTTTGAATATAAACAACACGGATTCCTTCTTTTTTTGCAAGATCAATTACTTCAGCCATACGCTGTGGGGTTGGTTCTTTTCCGCCCGGCTCCAATGAGTACTGAACCAATCCGTAATCGCGGGCAAAATAGGAAAGGCTCGGATGAAACATTATAAATTGTTTCCCTTTATAATCTTTTAACTTACCTGCTATTTTAATATCAAGTTTATCAATTTCTTCTGTAAACTGCCGGTAATTATTGTTGTATATCCCCTTTTTATCAGGATTTAAAATCGAAAGTTCTTCAGTTATGCGGCGGGCCATCTGCTTAACCAGAAAAGGTGACAGCCAGGTATGAGGATTAACTCCTGCAGTTGTGCTTTTATGCCCTGAAGGCAATGTTTCATTACGGATCAGATCAAGCCCGTCAGAAAGGTCTACCACCTTCATAGCCGGATTGGCCTGCTGAATCTTCTCCTTCCAGGAATACTCAAAGCCTATGTGCCCTATCCGCAGCCAAATACCGGAATGGGCAATATCTTTTATCTGAGACGGCACAAGAGTAAAATCTGCAGGACTTGCACCGGGAGGCAACAGAACATTTATTTCAAAATCAGCACCGGCAATTTGCTCTACAAATGTTTTTAAAGGCAGTATACTGACTGTAACAACAGGCTTACCACTATCTTCTCCTTTATTTTTCTGTAAACCGCAGGAAAACAAGATAGAAGTAATTATTAAAAAAGTAAAAATTTTTATTTTATGCTTCATTAAGTCTTTCACTTTATTTTAACATGATCAATATATACTCTAAATAAGGATAAAATTAAATAAACTTTTGTTTAATTTGTATTATTTGAATTAAGTTTAAATAAAAAATATGCAGTTTGATTGTGAGATGTGTCTTCGCCGGCAGGCAAAAAAAATGATAGAAAAATATCGTATTTCAGATGATGACGGAAAAAAGATAATTAACCTTTTTGATCAATACTTACTTAAAAATAAAAATAACGATCTTTTATCTCCCGTGGCTACAAGCTATCTTCATAGGTTAATAAGAGAAAAAGCCGGCATTGAAGATCTCTATTATGAAGAAAAAGAGCACTATAATAAATTGATGCTCAGCATTGAAAACGATATTACCGAAGTAATTAACCGCTCTGAAAACCGGTTTCAAACTGCTTTAAGATATGCACTGGCCGGAAATATTATTGATTTCGGTCCGCAAGACTCTTTTGATGTGATGGGAACTCTTGCCACAGCCGCTTCAAAAGTTCCTCAAATTGATCATTCAGAACTATTATACAAGGAGTTAAAAAGTGCCTCTACTGTTTTATATTTAGGCGACAATGCAGGGGAAATCGTACTTGACAAAATTTTCATCTCCGTAATCAATCATCCTAACCTTTGGTTTGCCACAAGAGGAGCCCCGGTTATTAATGATATTACCATTGAAGATGCTGAAAAGACCGGCCTTACAAAAATTGCCAGGGTAATATCAAACGGACACGATGCACCATCAACTATAGTGGAGCACTGTTCTGCTGAATTTAAAGAGTTATTTGATAAAGCCGATATTATAATTTCAAAAGGACAAGGAAATCTTGAAGGATTAATTAACAATAAAAATAAAAAAATATTCTTTTTACTTATGGTTAAATGCCAGGTTATTGGTGAATTACTTGGTGTAGAGAAAAAAAATTCAGTTGTCTTTTTCAACCGGAATTAAAATAATATATCTGATACTAACTAATATTCTCGCTTTAACACTCTTCCCAAACCACCAAATCCAATTGTAATATAGTGCATATTACCTGCCATACCTGCATATTTTTTTGCAAATTGCGGCATTGTATAACCATATCTGACCCTCACAAATCCATAGCTTGCTTTCGGACTGTATTCCGGAACAATTTTAGGACCAAATTTTATATCTAAATTAATACCCAACATATAGGTGGCAGTAAACTCTAATGCAATTTCTTTTAATTCGGGAGTTTCCTCGGTGACTTTAACCGGCGGACTGATATCTGTGGAACCTATTCCGGCAAAAGGAGATATTTTAAACCTGTTATCATTATAGGTAATATAACCAATTGATACTTCAGGCAGAAAAACCATTATCCTTTCACCTGCTTCCAATATACCCAACGAATAATCAAATTCTGTTTTTGTTTTATTGAACCCTATATAATTCCTTAGATATAACTCAAAATTTCTATAACAAATATCAAAGGCTATACCTATTGGTATATTGTTGGTGTAATTTTTATTTAACTCTCCGGAATAAAAACCATAACCGCTAAAAAACTCAAATGCAAAGCCCCAGGCTGCAGGCACTTGTTTATACCTGATATAATCTCTGATAAATTGTTCATACTCACTTGAAGTGTAGGTTTCAAGAAAACTGTCTGCCTGACTGTTTAAAGAGTCTTGGGCAAATATATCCATTCTATTTTCAAGCAACATCCATTCAAGGTTTAAATTTAGAATTTGCTTTATTTTCAAATCCTCTTTAGATTCCTGAATCTGTTTTTTAATATGTAATTCATTTTCAAATGATTTTTCTCTAAGCTTGTCAAAAAGAAGATCATTTAATGGACGGATCCTTTGATTGTAACCGGCAATTCTTGCAGAATCGAAGTTTTGAATATCTTCTGCCAGCTCCGTATAATCTCTGGTCCAGTATAAAATAAACCAATACTCGGCAGGGTAAAGGGCAATATAATTTTCATCCTCTGTTTTTACCAGGTAATCTTTAATCTCTCTAACCTTGTTCAGGTCGCCTTCAATAAATTTATCCAACAAAAATTTTCGCCCTTTTGATATAATTACCGACTTTGAATCCTCATAATTCAATATTTGCGATTCAATAGTATCAACCTTACTAAAGCGGCAGAATGCTTCAGCAAACCTCTTCCCCATTTCTCTTTGTCCCTCTGAGTCAAAATGCACTTTGTCTCCTTTATGGCTAAAATCTTTTGTGCTTATAATTAAAGAATTTCTATCTGTCTTAGAATAATTATAGATTTGCCTGTTAATAGCCTGCCATTTATCATTATTTTGAGAAAAAGAACCCAATTCCCCAATCAATACCGGCAAAAAACTATTTCCGGCAGCCTCTCTGAATTTTTCAAAAAGAGTCATAAGCCTGCTCTGATACATTTCAATATCTTCATCATCTACTGCATCACTTTCACCCTGATGCCAGAGAATACCTTTTATGATTCCGTAATTCTTGCCGGTTTCAACCTTCTCTTTGAAATTTGACAAAAGTGTGACATCTCTGAAGGTTGAGTCATTATTCCACTGACTTATTGAACTGCCTCCAACAGCTGTGTTAATAATTAAAATTGAGATATTATCCGGGATATGATATAAAAGTTCTTTTCCAAATGAAAGACCACAATCTAATCCGGCCATATTTGGTTCATTAAAATTTAAAGGTTCCTTTGCAAATATTAACTCTCCATCTTTGTTAATTGAAAAAACCCGGCTATCAGGAATAGTGTCTTGCGGTTCAACTAAACCGCGACCGGCCATATTTGACTGACCTGCAAGAATGAACACCCAAACATTCTCTTTATCCGGAGCACTATCCGGCTTTACTTCAACTTTCGGAAAATATTTTGTTCTGTTACTATTTTCTCCTGAAAAAAAGGTTAATAAAGAAAAAACCAAAATAAAAAAACTATATATCATCTCTAATTATCATTTATGAACAGATATTTTTTATTATAGCAAAAATACACTCTTTTTGAATGATCTATTAATGGTTATATTTAAAATTAAATCTCTATTTTTGTATATGACCTGCAATAAACTGAATTTATTATTTATTAACTGCTTCTCCGGCTTTTCGGGGTTGATTAAAAACATAAACAGGTTCTCCCGGCTAAAGTCGGGACAAATATATGATACCATCGAAAATAATTAATTTTAATCATATGAAACGCCATGACATTTTAAAATGCCTCAGCATTTTTACAGCTATTATCTTCGGATTTTACCTCCTGGCAGGCTGCAGCGACAGCCGTGTTAAAACAGATCGTGTAGTTATTATTGCTTTGGATGGAATCAGCATTGAAGGCTATAATACAGCTAAACACCCTAATATAGACCGGATTGCCAATGACGGAGCCATCTCGATGCAAACCCGGGTTGTTATGCCTTCAATTACACTTCCCAATTTCACCAGTCATCTTACGGGAAGCGGACCTGAACAGCATGGAGTTGTTAATAACAATTGGTTTCTTGATAATCATGAGCTCCCTCCTGTAGAAAAGGACAGCAAGGGATATTTTCCTTCGATTTTTAAAGTATTGAAAGATCAGGTCCCAGATGTTAAAACAGCATTTTATTATAATTGGGCAAAACTGATTGAACCTTATAATCAGGATTATATTGACGAGCCCTCTTATGAAGCAGAAGATGGATATCGTGAAAATTATAAAAAAGCATTTGACTTTATTGTAAAAAACAGGGATATTCCCACTTTTGTCTTTTTATACTCTGTTCACACTGACCATGCAGGGCATAGACATGGCTGGATGACACCCGAATATATAAGCTCAATTGAAGAAGCAGATGTGCTGATAGGTGAATTTCTTGATAAGATGGAGGCTGAGGGCCTGTATAAAAATACCCATATAATATTTCTCTCTGATCATGGCGGCATAAACAAGGGGCATGGTGGCGTAAGCACTACCGAAATGATCGTGCCATGGAGTATAGCCGGACCCGGTATTAAAAAAGGATACGATTTTAAAGAACCAAACAATACTGTTAATACAGCTGCAACTGTTGCGTGGCTTTTTGGATGCGAGCAACCGCTTTCATGGGTTGGGCAGGTTCCGGCGTCAATATTTGAATAAAGAACACAGGCAAAACGGCAGCATATAAATTTCCCGATTTAATTGCTGCCTGATTACCCTAATATTTATTGCTTTGTAAATTGCAGCTCTGCAGAAACATACACTTCATCGCTGACCAATACTCCGCCTGTTTCTAAAGCAGCATTCCAATTTAATCCCCACTCTTTACGGTTAATCTTTCCGGAAACGGAGAACCCGGCTTTAACATTTCCATATGGATCTTTTACAATACCTCCTAACTCTACTTCAAGGGCTACAGGCTTGCTTATACCTCTTATGGTAAGATCACCAAGCAGCTTATAAGATTCTCCTTTTATTTTTTTAAAAGATGTTGAAGTGAATAACAACTCTTTATAATTGTCTGCGTCAAAAAAATCAGCACTTCTCAAATGGTTATCCCGATCTGAATTATTAGTATTGATAGATGAAACATCGATTATGCCTTTAATTTGTGATTTCGTAAAATCTTCACCATCAATAGTAGCTTCAAAGTGATTAAATGCCCCCTTTACATTTGAAATCATCAAATGCTTCACTTTAAATGTTATTTCACTGTGTGATGGGTCAAGTACCCACTTTGTTTTTACCTGACTTGTTGTTGCATTTTCCATTTTATTAACATTTTAAAAGTTTATATTAAATT
>CAZLZJ010000078.1:0-8056 GCA_964563975.1 uncultured Prolixibacteraceae bacterium | reverse complement strand
GGTCCTGCTGTAATCAGCGACCTGCCTTCTTCATTATCTGTATACTTTTCAAAGTTCTTGATAAATTTCTGAGCCAACTCCTTTGCTTTGACATACCATTCAGAATGGTCGTTATATGTTTCACGGGGATCAAGAGCTGCACTATCTATACCGTTTAAAGCAACAGGAATTTCAAGATTAAAAATAGGAATCACTTTTTTCTTTGCTTTTTCAATTGATCCGTCAAGGATAGCATCAATAATATTCCTGGTATCTTTAATTGAAATTCTTTTTCCCGAACCATTCCATCCTGTATTAACAAGATAAGCAACAGCATTGTGCTCTTCCATCTTTTTAACCAGTTCTTCACCATATTTTGTAGGATGAAGAGATAAAAATGCAGCACCAAAACAGGTAGAAAAAGTAGGCTGTGGAGTTGTTATACCCCTCTCGGTACCTGCCAGCTTTGCTGTAAACCCGGAAAGAAAATGATATTTGGTCTGCTCTGAAGTAAGCTTTGAAACAAGAGGCAATACACCAAAAGCATCAGCTGTAAGAAATATAACCTTTTGGGCATGTCCGGCTTTAGAAACCGGTTTTACAATATTTTCAATATGATATATCGGATAAGAAACCCTTGTATTTTCAGTAAGTGAGCTATCGCTGAAATCAATTTTACCATTCTCATCAACCGTCACATTCTCTAATAATGCATCTCTTCTGATAGCTTTAAATATGTCAGGTTCAGCCTCAGGGTCAAGATTTATGGTTTTAGCATAACAACCTCCTTCAAAATTAAAAATACCATCATCATCCCACCCATGTTCATCATCACCGATTAATTTTCTTTTCGGGTCGGTTGACAAAGTTGTCTTACCTGTACCGGACAATCCGAAAAATATTGCCACATCGCCATCTTTATCAACATTTGCCGAGCAGTGCATTGATGCAATCCCTTTTAAGGGAAGGTAATAATTCATCATTGCAAAGAGACCTTTTTTCATTTCTCCGCCATACCATGAACCTCCAACAACATGCATCCTTTCAGTCAGATTGAAAACAGTGTACACTTCGGAATTCAAACCATGCTCTCTCCATTTGGGGTTAATGATCTTAGATGCGTTAAGAGATACAAAATCAGGTTCCCCGTAATTTTTCAACTCTTCGCGATCAGGCCTGATAAACATATTCTTTACAAAATGTGCCTGCCAGGCAACCTCCATAATAAACCTGACTTTAAGTCGTGAATTAGGATTTGCTCCGCAAAAGGTATCCATTACAAATAATCTCTTACCTGACAGTTGACTTACCGTCAATTCTTTAAGATCATTCCACACCTCTGTGGAAACCGGCTTATTATCATTTGGCGCCTCTTTTGAAGTCCACCATATAGTATCGCGGGTGGTATCATCCATTACAATGTATTTATCTTTAGGAGATCTGCCGGTATAAATACCGGTCATTACATTCACCGCATCCAACTCTGTAAGCTGAGCCCTTTCAAAACCTTCAAGTTCAGACCTCATCTCTTCATTAAAAAGTTCTTCATACGATGGATTGTATACTATCTCTTTTACATTGTAAATACCATATTTGCTCAAATTCAAATCTTGCATATCTGTCAGCTATTATCTAAAAAATTAACTAGAAAATATTAAACAGAAACAAAAATATAGTTTATTGCCAGTTTTTATACTAAACACCCTTATTTACCACATTTATGTAATAAAATAAACAATATCTTAACAAATTATCACAAAGTTGAGGGTAAAACTGTTTTTTTGTAATTCATAAGAATTTTTCGGGAATACAAATCACCAACTCCCACCGGCAATAAAAACCAAAATGAATATATTACAAATGACAGATATACAAGCAGATAGTCAAGATCTGGGATGATACTGATTAATTGTATCTTTTAAGTAATCGCGGTCAAGATGAGTATATATTTCTGTTGTCAGAATCGACTCATGCCCCAGCATCTCTTGCACTGCCCTAAGATCGGCACCACCATTAATAAGGTGTGTTGCAAAAGAGTGTCTAAAGGTATGCGGACTGACCTTTTTCTTTAAACCGGTCTTGGCAACAAGATTCTTTATTATAGTAAAAATCATAACCCTGCTTAACTGCTGCCCTCTTCTGTTTAAAAACAAAATATTTTCACTCTCTTTCTGAACTTTTAACTTATTACGATAGCTTTCAATATATTTTGTTATCTCCTCCTCCGCCCTGCTGCTAACAGGGACCAAACGCTCTTTACCTGCCTTGCCTTCAATTTTTACAAATCCCTGATCAAAATGGAGATTTGTCAACTTCAGGTTAACAAGCTCCGAGACTCTTAAACCACAGCTGTACAATGTTTCAAGCATCGCTTTATTTCTTTGCCCTTCAGGCTTTTCAAGAGATATAGCATCAATAAGTTTATCTATCTCCTCCATAGTGAGGATATCGGGAAGCTTTCTCCCTATTTTAGGTGACTCCAGCAATGCAGTCGGGTCACTTGAAATTTTTTCTTCAATAAGAAGATATTTAAAAAAAGATTTTATGCCCGAAATAGTTCTTGCCTGGGTTCGGGGGCTGACCCCTTTTTCATTTAACCACTCCACAAAACTTGTAAGATGCTCCAATTTTACCTTTTCAGGTGTAACTCTTTTATATCTGGCATCCAAAAAATAAGTTAGTTTATTAATATCGTTTATATAGGCTGCTATAGAATTCTGCGAAAGTGACTTCTCAAGTTTCAGGTAACTTTCATACCCTTTTTTTCCGGTTTCCCATTTCATCTGTATATAAAATATTAAAGATTTTAATTAATAATTTCAAATAAATATATATTGCTTCAAGTTTTTTACACCACAAAATGCAGCTTACATTAAAATAGTTTTTCCCAATTCTATTTTAAATACATTATATTATGTTGTTTAATACGTTTAAACAGATATAAAGTTACTATAAAAAAAAGTTACTATTTTATTTTGTAAATTAACAAAGGGCCTGTCAGGTGATTTAAGATACCAAAAATATGGAGTTGACGGGAGCTCATCGGGGGATGCAAAGCGGTATGTACCAAATATATCTGTTGCCGGTAATGATATTCCTCCGGATACAGCTGCAGCAGTTCCTGTAAACTGACGCAGGTTAAAATAATGCTTTACTGTCATAATCGGTCCTCCCAATGATTAATTTAATTAATATTAAAATACTCATTACTGCAGATAAAAGTACAATAATTATTGAAAATCAAAATTAGTTTCCTGCTTTAACAATAGTTTTTTGCTAATTTAGTTTTCTCATTCTATTTACAGTGAAATAAAAACAATAAAAAAACAATTTCAAAACCGCAGAGAGATGAATCTATTAATTATCAACGGTCCCAATTTAAACCTTCTGGGAATAAGAGAGCAAAGCATATATGGAAAAGAGTCTTTTGATTCTTATTATAAAAAACTGGTTTCTGATTTTCCTGAAATAAATCTTCAGTATTACCAATCAAATATTGAGGGAGAAATAATAAATAAAATACACGAATCAAGATCCACTTTCGATGGAATAATCATTAATGCCGGAGCCTATACCCATACATCTGTTGCAATAAGAGATGCCATATCGTCTGTTCCCGTAAAAGCTGTTGAAGTTCATATTTCCAATATCCTCACCCGTGAAGAGTTCAGGCATAAATCAATGATAGGACCGGCATGTAAAGGGTGCATTATGGGATTCGGCCTTGATTCATACAGACTTGCCATTATCAGCTTCATATCAAACGATTAAATTAAGCCGGAATATAGTAAACCCAAAAAAGAGACACCGGTTCACAAAGTTGTCTTTTACCGGAAATCTATAACTTCAATATCCTTATATTCACTTATATTAAACACAAAGAAAGTGTCCGGAATATTAACATCAGTACTTAGCTTTTTAATTTCAACCCCATATAAATTTCCATCTGAGCTGTAAAAACGCGCTGAGCTAACCATCAAGGCTTCTTTATCAATATCTATAATTATCTTATGTATATCAGAACCCTGTTTTTCGGGTGTCAGTTCTATCTGATAAAAGTTTTTATTACCCTCTCTCCTTTCACCGGCAAATTTTGAAATAAATCCTTTTTCATATATACTAAAAACAGATGACGGATCCGGGAATTCATTTCCGTTGTCACCTGCATTTGAAATGGTAACCTGATTCCCGTCTGCCATATAATTCCAGACTGTTTGTCCATCCGAAAAAACTTTAATACCAATAGCGGGAAGGTCTACGACATACTTTTGGCCATTCATCTTTAAAGACCCTTCATTTTTTTCATTTATATCCATCTCCTTATTTTCCATGGAAAAAACAAAGTCGGCAGAAATAGTTTTATACGACAAAGTTTTTTTACTCACCTCTTCCAATATCTGCCTGGCTTTTATGTCCTGTTGCGCATTGCCTGCAAAAAATATCAGGATAAGGCCAAAAATTACCGAAATTCTTCTCATATATTAAATTTTAATTTAAACCATTCAATAAATGTTCCAAACTATATTCATCTTGTATAAGTACTTGCCGGGGTTTGCTTCCTTCACTGGGGCCGACAACTCCTGCCGCCTCTAACTGATCCATAATACGACCGGCTCTGTTATAACCTATCGAGAACCTTCTTTGAATCATCGATGTTGAACCTATTTGATTCATTACCACCACTCTTGCGGCATCATCAAAAAGCTCATCCCTGTTGTTCAGATCAACATCCCCGGGCACTGCCTCATCGTCTTCACTATATTCAGGCAGCATAAAAGCAGTCGGATAACCTTGCTGTCCGGAAATAAATGAGCAAATTGTCTCAATTTCGGGAGTATCAACAAAAGCACATTGAATACGGGTTATATCTCCTCCTGATGCAATCAGCATATCACCTTTCCCGATAAGCTGATTAGCTCCGGGTGTATCTAAGATTGTACGTGAATCTATCATTGATGCCACTTTAAAAGCAATACGGGCAGGGAAGTTGGCTTTAATTACACCTGTAATAATATTTGTGGAAGGCCTTTGTGTGGCTATTATCATATGTATTCCCACAGCCCTTGCCAATTGGGCAATTCTGGCAATGGGAAGCTCAATTTCTTTACCTGCAGTCATTATTAAATCTGCAAACTCATCAATAATAATAACTATATATGGCATATATTTATGTCCCTTTTCAGGGTTAAGCTTTCTTTGAATAAACTTTTTATTATACTCCTTTGCATTCCTTGAATGTGCCATTTTCAAAAGATCATACCTTTGATCCATCTCTATGTTAATAGAGTTTAACGTATACTTCACCTTCTGTATATCAGTAACAACCGGTTCATCGTCGTTAGGCAACTTTGCCAGATAGTGCTTTTCCAAGGAAGAGTATAAGGTAAGTTCCACTTTTTTGGGATCTACAAAAACAAACTTAAGTTGCGAAGGGTGCTTTTTATATAAAAGTGAAGTAATAATGACATTTATCCCGACCGACTTCCCCTGCCCGGTAGCACCTGCAACCAAAATATGCGGCATCTTTGCAAGATCAAACATAAAAGTCTCGTTAGATATTGTTTTACCAAGTGCCACAGGAAGTTCGGCAACACTCTCCTGAAACCTCCTGGAACCAAGGATTGAGCGCATTGAGACAATTTCCGGATTTTGATTCGGCACCTCAATTCCTATTGTTCCCCTGCCGGGAATCGGTGCAATAATTCTGATTCCCAAAGCAGCCAGGCTAAGTGCTATATCATCTTCTAAATTTTTGATCTTTGCAATCCGGATACCCGGTGCAGGAACAATTTCATAAAGAGTTATTGTAGGACCGATAGTAGCCCTGATCTTTGTAATTTCAATTTTATAATGTCTAAGGGTTTCTACAATCTTATTTTTATTGGCGATCAGCTCTTCATTACTTACCTCTGCATTATCTGAACTGTGATCCTGTAAAAGGTCAAGTGTGGGAAATTTAAACCGTGATAACTCCAATGTCGGGTCATACTCCCCTTGCCCGCCGGCTTTATACTCTTCATCTCCTTCCTCCTCATCAATTTTCTGAACGGTAAGTTCCGGACCCTCTTCCTCATTGTCAATCTCATCATTATAATAATCTTCTGCTGTCTCCTTCCCAAATATTTTATCGTTTTTACTTGCGGCTCCGTCAGGATCAAACAGAGCCTCTACGACATCTTTGTCACCATCAATAATTTTGGATACAGACTCTTTAACTTCTGTTTTTTTATCATTATCCGGCTGCTCTGACAACTTTTCATATTTTTCTTTTCTTCGGAATAAAGATTTAATTTTTTTATAAACACCATCGGACTTTACAATAATAATAGTAAGTCCTGAAATAAAAAGCAACAGTATCACCCCGGGGTCACCTAAAAGTGAACTAAGCCAGGTGCTTAAAATAAATCCATACTGCCCTCCGGGGTATATATAGGAAGCAGCATCCGTTTTAGGAAAAACAAATCCCAGGAAAATTGAAATCCATATCAATAATATCAAACTAAAAACCAGCCTGCTTTTATATTTTGCAACTTTGCGTCCCAAAACTTTCAGACTTGTTATTGAAAGGAGGTATATAAAAAGAAACGATGCAAACCCAAAACCTCTGTTCATAATCAACTCAGAAAGATATGCACCGGTTTTTCCTGCTTTATTGGATACATTTATATCAGAATTCCATAAAAGCTCTTTCCGGGGAAGATCCAACTTACTGTGATCATCAGAACCATAGAATAGAAAAGAAATAAATGCGATCAGTAAATATGCAGCAATAAGAAAAATAAAGATCCCAAATATAAATTTAAACTTCTCACTAGCAAAAAAACTATCGCGTGACCCTCTCTTTTTACGGTTTTTATTTTCAAACTTTTTGGATTTTATTGCCATACAGGTGCCACTTAAAATATGTGCAAATTTAATTAAAAAAATTCACCTGACAGATTTAATGTTAACAGGATAAAAAATAGATTACATATATCTTTTCTGTATCAAATCATTATGTTTGTTTTTTATTTCATCAGAAAAATAATGAACTTAAAGAACAAAAACTTTCTAAAGTTGCAAGACTTTTCAGCTGAAGAGATATACTTCTTGCTTGACCTGTCAGCTTTTCTCAAAAATGCAAAAAAAACCGGTAAGGAAAAAAAAATGCTTAAGGGAAAAAATATTATTTTGATATTTGAAAAACCTTCAACCAGAACACGATCGGCATTTGAAGTCTCCTGTTATGACCAGGGAGCCAATGTTACTTACTTTGGTCCCAAAGATTCGCAAACCGGACATAAAGAGTCTGTTAAAGACACAGCAAGAGTGCTTGGCAGAATGTATGACGGAATTGAATATCGCGGTTTCAGTCAGAATATTGCAGAACAACTTGGAAAGTATTCAGGTGTACCGGTTTGGAATGGATTAACCGATAAGTTCCATCCAACACAGGTTTTAGCCGATTTGCTTACTATCAGAGAACATACCGGTAAACCATTTTCGCAAGTAAAATTTTGTTATCTGGGCCATGCCTGCAACAATATGGCCAACTCTCTTATGGAAGGTGCTTCACTTACAGGAATGGATTTTAGAATTGCAGCGCCACATCAATATCACCCTGACAAACAGTTACAGGAAAAGTGTATGGAAATTTCAAAATCATCAGGTGCAAAAATTTTTATTTCTGAAAATATAGAAGAGGCAGTAAAAAATTGCGATATCCTCTATACCGATGTGTGGGTGTCGATGGGTGAACCTTATGAAATTTGGAGCGAACGGATCAATCTTCTTAAGCCCTATCAGGTAAATATGAATATTGTATCGCTTACAAAAAACAAAAATGTAAAATTTATGCACTGCCTGCCCTCTTTTCACAATCGGGAGACCATTATAGGAAAAGAGATATTTAAAAAGTTTGGAATCACTTCAATGGAGGTAACTGACGATCTTTTTGAAAGTGGCGCATCAATAGTCTTTGACCAATCAGAAAACAGGCTTCATACAATAAAAGCAGTAATTGTTGCCACCCTTACTGACAATAAACAATTGCCAACTTTATGAAAAATAGTAATTTTTATTATAAATTTGAGTTATA
>CAZLZJ010000077.1:0-8071 GCA_964563975.1 uncultured Prolixibacteraceae bacterium | reverse complement strand
AATCACCTGTTTTTACGGAGTAATAAATTTTTAATTGTTTTTCCTATTTCATCTAATTTTTCGATAGGCTCAAGCAGTGACGGGTAGTTAAGGTCATATTTTTGTCTCTGTCCGGCACCTGCTTGAATAGGATAGATCAGGATATAGCTATTATCTTTGAAGTATTTGTTAAGATATTCAGGTATGTTAGCCATATTGTTTTGGTAAGATATTTTATTTTTTCTGCTCAGCACAATAATGAGCCCGTCGTCTAATCCTGTATCTCTTGTCATAATCAGAAAATTATCCCAGTCGTCGAATAATTTAAACTCTGCATCAATCGGGTGTTTTGCATGAATCTCTTTAATAACCTGCAGTGTTGGTTCAGTGCCATAAAACAGCAGTTTTGCTCCCGTATTTTTTGAGATATTCCACACTTTCAGCATCCAGAAAGGAAAGCCTATCTCTTTTTCTGCATCTGCCGGCATTAAAACAAAGTATCTTTTGATAGTGGATAAAGGTTGTGCAGGCTTATAAACCAAAGTTGTAGTGTTGCTTTTTTCTAAGATTCCCTCAGTAAGGTTTCCAAGGAAAGATTCAGATATACCTTTTTTAACATGCAGACCCAGCACCAGATCAGTAATGTCATGTTCTCTTATTACGCTGGTAATTCCATTTACGATATTCAGGTCATATCTAAGCAGCCCGGTTAAAGGAATATCGGTTGCCGAGGCAGTTATTGCAGCTCTTTCCAATATTTTTTTTGCATGTTTATTGGCATCGGGCTCGTCAATAACATTATTTATGATAGTCAAGGCAAACAACCCTTTTTTAATCTTCATTGATTTAATGATTGTACTGAGATTTATCAGTTCATCGACAGTATCCGGATTGCTCAGGGGAATAAGTATTTTTTCGTTAGGTTCACTTTTTTCATCTTCTGTGTCCCGGTTTTCAGAATTTGCAATATTTTGTGCGCCTTTTTGAGTTTGGAATGAAGCAATTGTACAAGTTACCAGGATCATAATGATAGTACCATTTAATATACTTTCGTTTAACAGTCTGATTGGCTCACCTCCGGGAGTTTCACCGATAATCACATTGTATCCCACCAGTACGGCAGCAAGAGTTGCTGCAGCCTGTGCATTGCTCAGCCCAAAGATGATCCTTCGTTGATCGACTGAAAAACGGAAGCTTTTCTGGATGATCCATGCAGGAATATATTTACCGATGGTAGCTATCACCGACATAGTAATTGCAACCAGGATTGTTTCGGTATTGCTTATAAATGCCCTGTAATTTATTAGCATACCGACGCCCAGCAGAAAGAAAGGAATAAATATGGCATTACCTACAAAGTTCACTCTGTTCATCAGGGGAGAGGTGCGTGGAATAAGCTTGTTAAGTGCCAGTCCGGCTAAAAATGCACCTATAATACCTTCGATACCTGCAATTTCAGATAAAACAGCTCCCATGAAAACCAACACTAATACAAAAATATACTGTAATACATTATCGTCGTAACGTTTAAAAAACCATCTGGCGATAATTGGAAATATCAACATTATTATTGATGAAAACAGCAGAAAAGAAATTGATAATTTAAGGGCAAAATAGTGTTCGATATTTCCTGATGACATTCCCACTATCACCGCAAGTACCAAAAGAGCCAGGGTGTTAGTAATTAAAGTGCTTCCGACAGTGATATTTACCGCCTTATTTTTAATAATACCCAATTTGCTTACGATAGGGTAAGTTATCAGGGTATGCGAAGCAAACATACTGGCTAACAGTATAGATGTCAGGATTGAATATTTAAGAATATATAATCCCGCCAGGGTGCCCAAAATCATTGGAATCAAGAAGCCGTATAGCCCTAAGAGGGTACTTTTTAATGCATTTTTTTTAAAGTCGTTCATATCGATTTCAAGCCCTGCCAGGAACATTATATATAAAAGTCCGGCTGTACCTGAAAGTATTATGCTGCTATCGCGTGTAATCAGGTTAAATCCGTAGGGGCCTATCACAGCTCCTGCTATTATCAATCCCAGGAGATGCGGTATTTTTAATTTTTCAAACAGAATGGGAGTCAGCAGGATAATCAGCAGGATAATCAGAAATTTAATTACCGGATTAGTGAGCGGCAGGCTAATATCAATTGTATTAAGGAGAAATACCATTGTAATTATTTATGCCTCAAAGATAAAAAAATGGTTTAATTTAAAGTCAAAAAGGATATTAATCAGAGACAGCTATTTTGCGTGCTCCCATATTTTTAGATCAATACAGTCGATTCTTGCTTTTTTACCTTCAAGGTTCACTATTACACCTGAGTGTACTTTACCCATCATGCAATGCCCGGGCAGGAATTTAACCGTTTGTCCTGTCTCAGGCATTTTTCCGTCAATGACTCCCCGGAATGATAAAATCATACACACTCCAATATCGGTAAAACCGGAAATATTATTTTCAGACCTGTTGGGCCCGATTACCCATATATCAGGAAGTCCGTGGTTGATCTCAATTATTCTGGCAAAGTGTATGATCGGGCAACCAAGAGGACGGTACCGGATCAGCATATTTTCTTTTAGCTTTATATGAGAAAAGCTGATTAATGTTTCCCGGCACGATACTTCACCCGGCAGAGGATAAAGAGTAAAATCAGCTGCACAATGATCAATCAGACCCCTGCACTCCTCTCTTTCCCGCAGGTCAATATCAATATTTTCCAGCTTCAGGCGCTTCTCTTTAAATCTCTCCTGTTCAAGAATTTTACATTTATCAGGTAAAGCCTCTTTTTTCAGGATTGCTGCAGCAAAGCTTTCACAATTTGCATATCCGCAAATACCGCAATTAAAACCGGGGAGGAGTTTTATTATGTCACTTTTCGTTATCATTTGAAAGTAAATTTATGATCATTCGCCAATATACTCTTCCACTCCGTCAATATGGCGAAGCAGCCCTTTGTGATATTTCTTGTTGATCCTTTTTTCGCCCACACAGAGGGTGCAAATAGAGAAAGGGGCGTTATGTCTGAGCTCCTCATTTGGATAGTCAAATGAGAGATCTCTGCAAAAGCAGGAAGCCAGTTCTGCCGAACCTTTGCCGGTTAGCCCATTTGTTTCTATTATTCTGCAGTCAGGATTCATCTCTAACACTCTTTCTCTGAAAATTTCTCTTTCGGCTTGTGAGATAATATCTCCCTTGGTAATTGCCACAATATCAGCAGTGCTGAGAAACGGTCCCACCTTTAAGGGAGTGTTGGGGCCGGTGGTAGCATCTATCACACACACTCCTAAGCTGCCTTTGGTATATGGTGCACATCGATGGCACAGTCCTGCTGTTTCTACAATTAAAATGTCAGAACAGTTTTTATCAGCAAATTCTATCATTTCTCCCAGGTTATAGATAGTAAAATGATCAGGGCACATATCTTTTGCCAACCCGAGTAAGGTAGGTATACCGGTTTTGCTAAATCTTAAATGGTCTTCTGTATAGAGGCAGTCTATTTTTACAACAGACACTTTTTTCGATTGTGCTTGCAGATGCCTCACAGTATTGAGCAGAACAGCCGTTTTTCCTGATCCGGGAGTTCCTGCTACTATTATAATTTTCATTATGATAATTTTTTGAGCAATTTGAATATATTGCCAGCTTTAACTTTCGGTGTTGGATAAAAGAGTGAAGCAGATCAGTAAAGCCAACAGGTTCAGAAAAGGCTGTCAACCATAAAAGCTCCGGCACTAATTTCAACACCGGAGCGTACCATTTCTCTTATTTTAAAAAGCTCTTTGTCTATTTGGTTCAATTCGGCGCACAGCTCAGACTCCTCTTCCGTTGTTTCCAGAATTTTTTCGATTCCCCCGTTTTTCATCACAATTCTCCGTTGTGTAGTCAGTGCAAGCATAGGATCATGAGTAACCACAAGGATAATTTTCCCACTTCCTGACAGCAGCTCCATAGCTTCATGTTTTTTAATTCCTGCATTTTCAATTTCGTCGATCAGCACAACCGGGGAATCGCTTACAAAAGCCACATCTGCCACCATCAGTGAGCGACTTTGTCCGCCGCTCAGCACAGTCAGGTTTGTCTCTTTGCTTATTGGCTCACCGGTAAGGCGGTTAGCATAATAGATCACTTTTTCATATAAGTTTGGATTTTTACCTCTGCACTTCAGGTGCAGCTTCAGAAAATCTTTAACACTCATATCGGCTAAGAAATTCATATTTTGAGAAAGCTGTGCGATCAGTTTCTTTTTAGGATTAAACCGAAGTTCAGGATCTGGAACCAGGTTATTGACTAATATCTGCCTGTGAGTCGTTGTGTCAGATTGTGCCAACTGCTCAATATCTTCGATCAGTGCACTTTTACCACTGCCGGTTGGCCCGACGATACCCACTATTTCCCCTTTAAATATATCTATCCTTTTAAATTTTTCAGATATACCTTCCCGGTTTTTGCCGGGCATAACAGAAATACTATTTATCATCTTTTTTATTACAAAGATACCGGGAGGTGAAGAGGATAAAAACCGCGAAAAAGCGTAAAAACATTTACGTCTTTATACGTATTGAATATTTTTAAATCTCAAAGTATCCATACTTTATAGCAAAAATTACAAGATTGGCAGTATTTTTAGATTGTGTTTTCAGCAGAAGATTTTCCCTGTGTTTGTCTACAGTCCTTTTACTGATCGACAATTTTTCTGCAATCTCCGCATTGGATAATCCCTTGCATATACTTTGCAGTATCTCAATTTCACGATTTGTTATATTTGCAACTTCCTGTTTTAATGTCTGGTCTCTTTCGTTTGCAAATCTTGATACTATGGAACGTACAATTTCAGGGGAAAAATATCCTTTCCCTTCCCAAACATCAATAATAGCTTTTTTTACCTCACTGAATTTTGAATTTTTCAGGAGGAACCCTGCTACTCCTGCATCAATCATGTTAGCATAATAGGTTTCATCTGAGTACATTGAGAGGGCAATGATTTTTATTTCCGGATAGAGTTTCAGTGCATATTCTGCTGCTTCGATACCGTTCATCACAGGCATTTCAATATCTAACAGTACTATATCAGTATAATTTTTTTTCAGACCGGAAATAAATTCTTCTCCATTTTCAGCTTCATATATTTTTTCAACAAAGTCGAGGTTTGAAAGTAAAAATTTCAATCCTTCTCTGAACAAGGCATGGTCATCAACTAAGTATATTTTTAATTGTTTCATTTTAAAGGTAATTGAATATAAATTGAAAAACCTTTACCGGGGTTAGTGTTAATATAAAAACAACCATCCAACGATTTTATTCTTGAGCGTATATTTTCAAGACCCATGCCTTTAGAAACTCCTTTTTGCATGATTTCATCCTGATTGAAACCTTTTCCGTCATCATTATATTCTATCTGCAGAGACTCCGGCTTTTCAAAAATATTCAAGGAGATAAGTTTAGGTTTTCCATGCTGTAAACTATTGTTCAGAAGCTCTGTAATTATTCGAAAAAGACTGATTTCCAGGTCATAAAAAAATCTTTTTCCCTCAATGTTGGTATCCATGCTGAATTTCACACGTCCATTTTCAAAAAGTTGTGCAGAGTATTTTTTAAGAGCCTTTGTCAGTCCGTAGTTTTTTAGCAAATGTGGACTCAGGTGGTTTGATATCTCTTTCAGAGTGACGATAGCCTCATCTGCCACCTCGCATGATTTTTCAATTATTTTTCTGTTTTTCGGATCAATTATTTCAACATCAGCAGCGCTAATTATCATTTTTATTGATGAAAGCAATGGCCCCAGCCCATCGTGCAGGTCACGTGCAATAGTCTGCCGTGCCTTTTCCTCTCCCTGTATAATTGCTGCAAGCAGGCGGATTTCACTCACTTTCCGCAGCTCCTCAATATGATCCTGCAGGTTAAATATCTGTCTTATATAGAGAAGCCCTATCAGCATCAGGAATGACACCAAAATACCCAACCAGGTATTAACAGCCTCTTGTGAAATAATTTGGTTATCCCAGAAGAGAGTTGAAAATTCAAACAGCCTTCTGAAGGCCATCAGGACAAAACCCGCGGAAATAAGGATCCACGAGACATTATAGCGAGTTCTTTTTATCAGGGTGACCGCAACAATTGCAGCTCCAATCTGAAGAAGCATTGAAAGCCAAAGGGCAATTTGAAGTAACATAGCTTTTTTTACCAAAGTTAAACCTTTTAGGTAATATAAGGTTTGGCAAAAAAGATATTCATTGTCAGATCTTTTTAAAAAAAATATTGAAGAAGGAAGGTTAGGGCAGAGAGATCACGGGAGTAAAAAGGGTATATCTTAAATGGTGGGCAGGGAATCGTAATTTTTCTTACTCCGGAGGTTTACTATTGTAAAAACCACTACAGATGGAGATAAAAAAGACATATAGTCAGTGAGGCAGAATAATATAAAATGTACTTCCTTTATTAACCTTAGATTTGAACTTAATATTTCCTCCTTGAGCTCTTATGAATTCTCTTGCTATTGCTAATCCCAATCCGGTACCTCTGATGCTTTTCACATTGGATCCTCTTCTGAAAGCATCAAATATATAATCCTTGTCCTGTTCGGGGATGCCGACACCTTTATCAATAATTTTTATTTTTACTAAGTTGTCTTTATCGGTAATTTCTAATTCAACCGGTTTGTCAGCTTTTGAATATTTTAAACCATTTAACAACAGGTTAATAAGAACCTCATTCAATACTTGTTTGTCAGTTTTTACATTCACGGCCATTTCATTTCTATAAAAAACAATCCTCTGTTTATCAACATCCGGCAATTTGCCGATAACCTCCTCAATAAATTCGTTCAGCTCAACAGCAACAGGAAAAATTGACAGTTTACCTGATTCATATTGTGTAAAGCTCAAGGTTTTTTCAATAACTTTTTTCAGAAAGAGTAAATTTGTTCTTATAGTTTTTATATTGGTGCACATCTCTTCTTTTGACATTTGGTCATGATAAGAGAGTAATGTATCAGCAATTACCAGCATAGTAGTCAGGGGGGTACGAAACTCGTGCGATGCCATTGAAACGAACTGAGATTTAAGTTTATTTAATTCCCGTTCTTTTTGCAGGTTCACCTTCAGAGACTTTTCAAGCTTTTTTTGCAAAGTCATATCAATACTCAGGCCGATCATTCTTTTTGGTTTGCCGTCGGTTTCGAAGCTAACCACTTTACCGCGGTTGTGGAGCCAGGTATAACCTTTAGTTGCAGATGGAATACGGTAATCACATTGAAAGAATGGTGATTTTCCGGTCAGATGTTTTTTCAGATTTTTTTTGACTTTCGGAAGATCTTCAGGGTGAATAATTTCCATCCAGGTCTCTATTGTTCTTGAGGTTCTTTTCCTGCCATATCCGGCCGGCTTAAGACAGTGTTCGGAAAATTCAATTATTTTATTTTTTAAGTCACATTCCCACATTTCACCGCCAAAGCAGTCTGTAACAAATTGCCAGCAGTCATTATTTTTAGTTTGATACTGTTTTAACAGCTCATTTTCATGAATCTGTTTATCAGGTGTTTTGTTCATTAGCGTCCTTAATCAACTATTTAAAAAACCGGCCTCAGCTAATGAGGCCGGAATCTCTTTTATCCGGATGATATACTTATTAATTTAATGGTGATGTAATGGCTTAAAATAGTAATTTACCATTTGGTTTTTAAAGGGAAAGAATAAATATATCTATCCAAAGCGCAAGATGCAAAATTAAATTATTATTATCAATAGTATGATGTAGACAATTTATAGACATCAGATAATTTTTTGCGGAAATTATTAAAAATAATTTTTCTTGGATTAGAAAGATAACATTTTTATCTTTGCTTAAGAAAATAAAATGTAACCATTAAGTATTCAGTTTCAAAAAAGTTAAAGGATGCACTTTATGTAACTGACGAAGCGGAGCTTTTGCCGAATTTAAAACCGGCTTCGCGGGTAAAAACACAAAACTAATTGATAATCACTCGTTAAAAATTTCCATCAATCAAACATTTTAAGGTTTTTTGTATATACATTTCAGTATATTTCAAGCTGAAATCGTTAATGGTTATGCCTGAAAGTTATTT
>CAZLZJ010000076.1:0-8418 GCA_964563975.1 uncultured Prolixibacteraceae bacterium | reverse complement strand
AAATAGTAAAAACAAAAGTTGAAATGAATAAATTAATATAATATTTTAAAGCCTCATAATCTTTATGTTTTTATACCAAACCTTAGATCCGTGGTTTTGAAAATCAATATGCCCGAAAGGTGACTTACCAAAATATCTGTTATTTTTCCATTTCGAATCAGCAACCTTTTCATTCCAATCATCAGAATGCATTTTACACTGAACAACAACCAGGTCATTAACCCAATGGGTCAACAAACCTTTTGAAATTCTTATTCTCCCTGAGTTCCATTGCAATGCAGGGTTCACTTTCTTATTTTTCGATGGTGCATATACATCATATACAGAGCCAACTGATGTTTTGCTGAAATCTTCGGCTTCGTCAAAAACCTGATATTCAGGGCCTGTAATATGTGCCTTACTCCACTGCTTCCCTTCCCTGGCTCTGTAAATTACCCCACTGTTGCCTCTTTCTTCTATTTTCCATTCAAATTTTAAATCAAAATCACCATATTTTTCTATGGTCATAATATCATCCCCTCCCCTGCTTCCATCACAATAAATTGAGTTTTCATTAACACTCCAACTTTTAGGTACATCACCATTATAAGCTTTCCAGCCTTTTAAAGTCTCTCCGTCAAAAAGCAATTCCCAACCTTCAGCAAACTCTTCAGGAGTAAGCTGATTATCCTGTGACTGAGCCGAATATGAAAATAATAAAACAGCTGTAATTAAAAATGTATGCTTCATATTATTTAAAGATTTTTATAAATTATATCCATTTTGGTATTTATGTTTTATCCACTCATTGCACATTTCAAGTGCATTCCATTCAACCTTGGCTTTTGATTCATTATCTACTTTCCGTGTAACAATATCACTTGAATAAGGAAGCAGCTTAGTAGTTTTTATTTTTTCATCAGAACCTATATTTGTAACTTTCATATTTTCACTATCCCAAATAAATGTCCTTTGAAGTGACTGCAACCTGACTGCCAGATTACCCATAACTACCATTTCATTAAATGGGCCTGAATATTCAAAGCTTGATGCAGGTGTACCTCCGCTTTTGCAACAATCTACAAAATGCATCTCATGCCTTCCTCCTCCCAACGGGCTGTCAGGTATCCTTCCTAAATTTACTTTGACCTGTGGCTTAATTTCGGAGCCATTTTTATAAACCTTCCAGTTAGCGCCATAAGTCTCAGCAATTAATGTTGCTTCAGACCCAACCAACAAAAATCCTCCTCCCGGATCCATAGGTGCATCATATGGCAAGTCATAAGGCCTTGAAGGCATCATTCCGCCGTCATACCATATCAATTCCAGCTCAGGCAATGCACAATAGGGCAAATTTTTTCTTGCCGGAAAAAGATAACTCACCTTTGCTGCAACCGGAGCACTTTCTGCATTAACAAGAGAAGAGCATGCCTGAAAGGCAACAGGTTGCCCTAACTGCAATGCATAATTTGGAACATCTAACAGATGACAGCCCATATCTCCAAGGGCACCGGTTCCAAAATCCCACCAACCACGCCAAATCCAGGGATGATACTCCGGACTGTAATCTCTCATTTTTGCCGGCCCTATAAACAAGTCCCAATCAAGTGCGGGCGGAACCGGACTTTTCTTTACGGGCTTTGGCATACCCTGACGCCATATTGGCCGGTTAGTCCAAACATGAACTTCATCTATTACACCCAGACATCCACTCTGGACTATTTCTGCCACTTCATATACTGTATCATTCGAGTGGCCCTCATTGCCCATCTGAGTAACCACCCCGGTACGCTTTGCCAATTGTGTTAAATATCTGGACTCCCATACAGTATGTGTCAAAGGTTTCTGAACATAAACATGCTTTCCCAGCTCCATGGATGCAGCTGCCTGAAGGGCATGGGTATGATCAGGTGTGGCAATAACTACCGCATCTATATCTTTTTGCTTTTCAAGCATTACACGGTAATCTTTATACTTTTTTGCTTTTGGATAAGTATCGAATACCCTCTTTGCATAATCAAAATCACAATCGCACAAAGCAACAATATTCTGCTTAACCATATTTCGCAAATTCACACTGCCTTTACCCCCAATACCTATTCCCGCAATATTGAGCTTATCGCTGGGAGCAGTATGTCCAAGCCCTGATACCACAATACTGGGGACAACAGTCAAAGATATACCGCAGGTGCTGATATCTCTGATAAATTCTCTTCTTTCCATTATTGATTTAGTTTAATTAATAAATTTTGATATTACTTTAAATTCCGACTAAAACAAATTTAATAATAATGTTATCAAAAGTGTATCTTTTTCATTCGTTCTGCAAATTTACAAAACTACCTTCTGATATAAGCCAGCTGTAAAAATGGAGAGATCATTTTACACCATATGTACTTTAAAGGACATAAAAAAACCCCGGTAAAAGGACTAACCGGGGCTATTTTTTTATCGGGAAGATAAAAAAATATGGGTCATCTACAATTAGATGCAACAAATATAAAAAAGGTAACCCAATATTCAAATATTTTTTAGCATTTTATCTATTTTACTGTAATTTTATAAAAAATTAACATTTTTTTTTATGAACAAATATGCATTGATTGTGGCCGGAGGAACAGGCAGCAGAATGAGCAGTAACATACCTAAGCAATTTTTAGAGGTGAATGAAAAACCAATATTAATGCATACTATTGAAGCATTTCATAGATACGATAAGAATATTTCCATAATCCTGATACTCCCGGAAAAGCAACGTAAACTTTGGGAAACACTCTGTAAAAAATATAATTTTAATATCGCACTAAATATTGCATTTGGCGGAAAAACAAGATTTCAATCTGTCAAAAACGGTTTATCTCTTATTAACAGCGACGGAATTGTTTTTATTCATGATGGAGTCAGACCATTGGTATCAAGATCGACTATTGAAAATTGCTGCAAAACAGCATTAAAAAAAGGCAATGCTCTTCCGGTTGTCTCTCTATCAGAGTCTATCAGGGAAGTAAGCGGTAATAAAAACTGCTCGGCCGACAGAAACCGATTTTTCATGGTACAGACACCCCAAACATTCAGGGTACCATTAATAAAAAATGCCTACCAACAGGATTACTCCGGTAAATTTACTGACGATGCTTCCCTGTTAGAATCTCACGGTATATCAATAAATCTGGTTAAAGGCAACAGGGAAAATATCAAAATTACTTATCAGGAGGATTTAATTATTGCAGAAGCACTTTTAAAAAACCGGATAAGTGAATAAAAAAATTATCTTGACAATATGAAACGAGCATGTAAAATATTTACTCCCAAGAGGATTATTAAAACAGATGCGAGCAAGCTATACTATACCTTTGTAAATAATTAATTTACGTATGAAAGGTAAAAGATTAAACTAAGGAATCACCTTTCTGAATACGAACATCAGTTACAAACTGCTTAATCTGCTGTTCATCCTCTTTGCGGCAAACCATCAGAGTATCATTTGATTCAGCAATTATATATCCGTCAAGCCCCTGAAGAACTGCTACTTTTTCATTATTTAAATTTATTATACAATTTTTTGTATCATACGTCAATACATTTTCTCCATTAATAACATTGCCGGCTTCGTCTTTGTCTTTATTATCATAAAGCGACCCCCACGATCCAAGGTCACTCCAGCCAAAATCGGCTGTCAGAACAAAAACATTGTTAGCCTTTTCCATTATGCCATAATCGATTGAAATACCCTGACATTCAGAATATATCTTATTTATAAAGCTCTTTTCATTCTCGGTATTATACATTTTTATACCACTGGCAAACAGACCGGAAATATCAGGTAAAAAATTATTAAAGGCTTCAAGTATTGATGATAATGACCATAAAAAAATACCGGAATTCCAAAAAAACTCACCACTTTCAACAAAAATTTTTGCCATATCATGGTCAGGTTTCTCGGTGAATGTCTTTACTTTATGTAAATTATTCAAGTGCTTATACTTCACCTTATCATTAATCTGAATATAACCATAACCTGTTTCAGGCCGCGAGGGTTTTATACCTAAGGTTAAAAGCGCCCTGTTATTTTTCACAAACTGGAGTCCTGACTTTATCTGGCTGATAAATTCTTCTTCTTTAATTATCAAATGATCAGATGGAGAGACAATCAAATTCGCCTCCGGAACTGCTGTTTTAATCTTATGCGCAGCGTAAGCTATGCAAGGGGCAGTATTTCTCCTGAATGGCTCAAGCAGAACCTGAGACTCCTCAAGCTGAGGAAGCTGCTGCAAAACCAGGTCTTTATAATTAACGCTTGTTACAACTATAAAATTTTTTACAGGGATAAGTGATGAAAATCGATCAAATGTATGCTGTATCAAAGTCCTGCCGGTACCCAATATATCTAAAAACTGCTTAGGCCGCGCTTTCCGGCTTAATGGCCAAAAGCGGCTGCCTACACCACCGGCCATGATTACGCAATAATTTTTACTCATATTATAGTATTCAAAGTTTTTAATCAATCATTAATATCGTAAATTTAACCAAAATATTGTAATGAACTTATTTTTTCATATCGGACGGTATTTTTTGTTACTCAAAAAAGTTTTTGGAAGGCCTGAAAAACCTAAGATTTATCTGAAACAACTCTTTAAGGAGATTGATAGTCTGGGGGTAAATTCTATTTGGATTGTAATTATAATATCAATTTTTATTGGCGGTATTTTGACTATTCAATTTGCTTACAGCATGTCCAATCCGATATATCCCAAAACGCTGGTAGGATTAGGTACAAGAGATACTCTCATTCTGGAATTCTCTTCTACCATGATTGCGCTTATCATGGCCGGAAAGATTGGTTCCAATATTACCTCTGAAATCGGCACCATGAGGGTAACTGAGCAAATTGATTCATTGGAAATTATGGGAATCAATTCAGCCGGATACCTGATTCTTCCGAAAATTGTAGCAGTTGTGTTTATCTTTCCATTTCTGTTTATTATCAGCGTGTTTTTTGGATTGATAGGAGGTTTAGTTACCGGACCGGTGGTTGGGGTCATCTCTGTTACTGATTACCTCAACGGAATAAAATTCCTTTTTTACCCTTATTACATAACTTCTTCTATAATAAAATCTCTGTTTTTCGGATTTATTGTTGCATCAATTCCCTCATACTTCGGATATCACGTACATGGAGGTGCTCTTGAAGTAGGGAGAGCAAGCACAAATGCGGTTGTTAATACGAATATTTTTATTCTCCTGTTTGACCTTATATTAACCAGGTTATTGTTAACATGATAGAAATTAAAAATCTCTTTAAATCATTCGAAGGCCAACCGGTACTGAAAAATATATCATGCAAATTTCAGCAAGGTATCACTAACCTGATAATAGGTCGCAGCGGTTCCGGAAAAACCGTATTACTAAAGTCTATCCTTGGATTACTGGAAATCGATAAGGGAGAAATATGGTACGATGATAGAGACTTTGTCAGGTTATCACAAAAAGAGCGAAAAGAACTTAGAAGGGAGATCGGGATGGTGTTTCAGGGAGGTGCTCTATTCGATAGTCTTTCAGTTGAGAAAAATGTTGGCTTCCCATTAAATATGTTCACCAACCAGACAAGTAAAGAGAAAGAAAAAAGAGTTGATTTCTGTCTTGAACATGTAAATATTGAAAAATCGGCATATAAACTTTTTCCCAGTGAAATCAGTGGCGGAATGAAAAAAAGAGTGGCTATAGCCCGTGCCATAGCACTGAATCCTAAATACCTGTTTTGTGACGAACCAAATTCGGGATTAGATCCTGAAACATCCACCGTAATTGACAAACTAATACAAAACCTTACAAAAGAGTTTAAAATGACCACAATAATAAACACACATGATATGAATTCGGTATTAGAGATCGGTGAATCAGTCTTATTTATATATAATAGTGAAGTGTGCTGGACAGGTACAAATAAAGAGATACTGCAAACAAATAATGAAAAATTAAACGATTTTATTTTTGCAAATAAAATTTTTGATCAAATGCGCAAAGATCTTTAAATTTTTATTCTGACAATTTTCTTTACAAATAACTAAATAAAAATGTATATTAACCAATAAAAAACAGAGTAACAAACTTATGCCCGCCAATAAACTAAACCGAAGATCTTTCATCAGCCTGTGTGGAAATGCAGCTGCGGGAACAGTTATTATCAATCCGGTTAAACAGCTAATAGCCAACAATCAGAATCCTTTCAAACTTTTAAGGTCGCGATGGATAATTTATGAAAACGGCAGTTATGACCTTATTTCAAAAGAGATAATATTAAAAAATTGCAGACCTGCCATTAATGGACAAACTATTATGTCAAGGAATGTATTCTTAGGAGATTCGCCAAAAGGAATACGTATTGTTTATGAGCTGTCAGGAGGCTTTCTAATGCTTGACCTTCAAACTAATGAAGACTCGCTTTCAATCGGAACAGAGTTTAGCGGTTTATCGCTGGCACCCGAATGGTTCTATCCTATTTCTCAGGCACAAGTTTTTGGAGCTAAAAGCTTCTTTCGTCATGGACTGGGAACAGGGGGAAAAAGCGGAATATACCCTATTGAAAATCAAATGGTAACAAATAAGGATAGAGACGGCCTTTGGCAAAACTGGACAGCTGACAGCTACTTATCTTTTGCATTTTTTAGTAAAAATGAAACTATTGCTGTAGGCACACTTGATCACGAAAATTTTCTTCAAAGAAGTACAATCTACAGCCAAAGGCATCGTACACGATTGCAAGATAAAGAACAATATGAGGAAAATATATTTTTTGAGGCAGCTCTGCAATTAAACCAGTCAAAAATCAAAAATGAATATATAAAACTGCCTAATCTCTACTTTTTTACGGGAGACAAGCCATATGATACTTTAAAAGAGATGGCTCTCAGAACAGCTAACAGATCAAAAGCCCGAAAAAGCTCAATGATAAGCTATCACTGGATATCTAAAAGCAATGATGATGATAGTTGCTCATTTGAAAATTTAAAAAACCAGGTAGATTTTCTTTCAAAAACAAAGTCCGGCCTCCCAATACAAACTGTTATTATAAATAAAGGATACTGCACTGCAGGCGACTGGCTTGAACCAAATGCAAACTGGCCGGAAGGCCTCGAAAATGCTGCCCGGGAAATTTTCAAGCATGGATTCAGGGCAGGAATATGGATTGCTCCGTTTGTTGTTTCCAATAAAAGTAAACTTTTAAAAAAGCACCCTGACTGGATAATAAAAAATTCCGAAGGACAGGTTAAATTAGAGATGGCTGATAAAAATGAAACTTTTTATTCAATAGATCCGGGTAATGAGAATGTAAGAAAATATCTAAAAACAGTATTTAGTTCCCTTCGAAAAATGGGATTTATTTTTTATGAAATGGACTATCTTGAATGGGGTTTAAAAGACTCTAAAACAGTAAAAATTGATTCGCAAAATAAATCATCCATTCAAATATTAAGGGAAACCCTTGAAATTATTCGACAGGAAATCGGCTATGGAAGCCTTGTAATGGCTAACAATACAGCCTTTCAACCAATAATTGGATTTGCAGATATTGTGAAAATAAGCAGTTCGTGTGATGCGGGTTGGAATGATTTGGGTGTTAAAAATATGATCAGAGAGACATATTTTTCTCAATATTTCAATAATATTTTTTGGCAAAATAATCCCGGAGAGATAGATATAATCGACAATAAGATATTTTCAGAAAATGAAAAAATAAGCCTGGCCTTATGGAAAGCATTTCTTGGCGGGGCAGTGTCTACTTCAGATGACTTTACCAAAATGACTTCCACTCAGCTTGAATTTTTTAAATTCCTTGAGCCTGCCGGATATATCCAAAATATCCGCTTCCCTTACTGGCCTTCAACAACCGAAATAAAAGTAGCTGTAAAATACTTTAATGTATATAATAGCTGGGGAGTACTATTTTTTAATGATAAAGATATTTCAATATCAAAAAAATTTCCTGTCAGCCAATTGACTGAATTAAATTCTGCTTATGTTTTTAACTGGAAGCCGGATTTTATAATTCCATTTGGAAATATGAGTAATATTCAAATAAATCTAATGCCCCATCATTCAAGTTTGTTGTGGCTATCCCCAAATAATAATCCGCCTCCGCTAAATTTAACACTCGGCGGCAAAATAACAGAGCAGATTTAATTTTTTTGACATTGAAAAATTGATGCTCTACAAGTAATAACCAAAATTAAAATAATGTTTTACAATACTTTATGAAAATTAATCTCTGAAAATTAATTAAGAAATTAACAATTTTGATTTTGCATTTGTATCAAATTTTTATATATTTGCATCCGCGTTCACAAAATATTTAAACAAATTATACTGCGGGGTGGAGCAGTTGGTAGCTCGTTGGGCTCATAACCCAAAGGTCGTAGGTTCAAGTCCTGCCCCCGCTAC
>CAZLZJ010000075.1:0-8614 GCA_964563975.1 uncultured Prolixibacteraceae bacterium | reverse complement strand
TAGCTTATGGCAGATAACTTATAGTATGCTGAACCGGGTTTTGTTTAATAATTTTTTCTTTAAAAATAAAATTCAAAATTTGCCTGATTAATATAAAAAGTTATATTTGCGATGCTTAAAAGTTCATTTTTTAAAATAAGTAACTGATTTAACTAAAGAAAATAATATAATATTAAGGTACATCTCTGATATCTTTTTGGGTCATTATTACATGTCGCAAAGTGACTTCAACTATTAAAAAATAAATTAAAAAGTAATTTTTTGAGATGATTTGTGAAATATATTAAATTAATTAATCAAATTAAAGGAGGAATTGCTTATGGAAAAAACGGAAGTGTAAGAACATTCAACTACACTTTCAAAATTAACCAGAACAAACCGGCATAATACAGTATATATTATTAACTAACACAACTAACTGTTTGATCGCCGTGTAAATGCTTTTCGAAGCAGTGTGACATTCACACACTCTAATTACTAACATTAATTTTATCGAAGTATGAAAAAATTTAAATTTGCGATTTTCCTTAATTTATGGGAAAAACAAAAAAAATTAAAAACTCTCAAATTAACAATGATCCTGTTAACGGCATTTGCCATTCAGCTCTCAGCAATAGCTCCTATTGATGGTGCTGCCATGGGTGACCAAAGATCAGTCTCACAACAAAGCTCTGTTTCAGGAAAAATAACTGACAGTTCAGGCTTCCCCCTACCCGGGGTTACAGTTGTTGTAAAAGGGACAACACAGGGTACAATTACTGATGCAAATGGAGAATATACCCTAACCAATCTCCCGGCAAATGCAACACTTGTTTTTTCATTTGTAGGAATGAAAGCCCAGGAAGTGGTAGTAGGCAGCCAAACCTCAATCAGCTTGGCATTAGAAGAAGAAACAATCGGATTAGAGGAAGTGGTAGCTATCGGATATGGTACCCAAAAGAAGGTAAACCTGACAGGCTCTGTTTCAAATGTAACCTCAGATATTCTGGAAAACAGGCCAATTACAAATGTCGGGCAAGGACTTCAGGGTGAAATATCAAACCTTAACGTCACTCCTAACAGCGGTGCCCCCGGTCAGGGTGCATCATTCAACATTAGGGGTACCACATCACTTAGCGGTGGCGGTCCGTTGGTACTTGTAAACGGTGTTTCAATGGATATTAACCAGATCAACCCGCAGGATATTGATAATATCACAGTCCTGAAAGACGGAGCTTCAGCTGCTATTTACGGAGCTCGTGCCGCATACGGTGTGATACTTATCACGACAAAAAGTGGAAAAGCAAGTACAAAACCGTTAATTTCACTTACAACCAATTTCTCTTCAAACTCTCCTACCAGATTAATGGATTGGTTTAATTCAAAAGAGATCGTTGAATGGATGGATGAAGCATATCTGAGAACAACAGGAAAGCCTTATTATGATGATATTGAAAGAGATGCTATCCTGGCACACTTTTATGATCCTTCACAGCCATCATCAATTATACATCCCAGCAACCCTAATGAATGGAGAAACGTAGCTAACACTGACTGGAATTCTATCCTGATGGAAAAATCATATCCGATGCAGCAGCACTCTTTAAGTATTTCCGGAGGAACTGAAAAGCTTAGCTACTATACATCTTTTTCTTATCTTCATCAAAAAGGTATAGTCAACAGAAATTTGTTTGATGAAAGATACAACCGCTACAATATTTTAACAGACCTTAATTACCATGTAGCCGATTGGATTATGGTTGGAACAAGGTTATCTGCCAATATCAGCGATAAAAGGTTCCCGCCGAATGATTCATGGTTCAGAAGCTCATTCCCGGAAACCAGGCTTCCTTATCAAACAAATACTTATGCCACCATGGCTCTTAAAGATCCTAACGGAAACTGGTCGCATGTCGGTTCTATTCACAACCTGGCACAGATGCTATCAGAAGGCGGCTACCAGTCAAGAAATGTCAACGACCTCTGGATAACAGGAATTGTAAGATTAACTCCTGTCGAAGGTATGTCAGTTAACATGGACTATTCATACAACCCCAGGGATCAAAGAGAGTTCCACTATATTTCTCTGCAGCCATTTTATGACGTGGAAGGCAATGTAAATGCATATTATAGTGGCAGCAATCCAAACAGGGTATTAAGAAAAAACTGGAGCGATCAATATCATGCTTTCAACCTGTATGCCGACTATGCAAAAACATTTAGCGACAGCCATAATTTTAAAATAATGGTTGGATTTAACCAGGAGTATAATAACTTCCTTTATGTGGCCTCGGAGCGTCATAACCTGATCGTAAATGATATTCCGTACATGAACCTGGCATATGGTGAAAAATATGCTAATGATGCAGAGAGTCAATATGCCATCAGGGGTATTTTTGGCCGCTTCAACTATGATTATAAAGATAAATATCTGATCGAAGTTAACAGCCGCTATGATGGAACTTCAAAATTCCCTAAAAATGACCGCTTTGCTCTTTTCCCATCCGGATCTATCGGCTGGCGTATCGATAAAGAAGAGTTCTTCCAGAATTTAACCGGAGCTTTCGACCTCCTTAAAATAAGAGTATCATATGGTTCGCTTGGCAACCAGAATGTTGCAGGGTACTATCCTTATATTGCCACAATGGGAGCATCAGAAGCAAACTACCTGATAAACGGTGAAAAACCGATGCAAGTTACCGCTTCAGGATTGGTAAGCCCGACCCTTACATGGGAAACTGTTATCCAGCAAAATCTTGGAATTGATATTGCACTTTTTAACAGCAAATTGTCGGGAAGCTTTGATATCTACAGAAGAGATACCAAAAATATGCTTACCAAAGGTGTAACCCTTCCTGCAATATTGGCAGTAACAGAACCCCAGGCTAATGCAGCCGACCTGAAAACAAACGGCTGGGATATGAACATTGACTGGAAAGATAATGTAGGTGAGGTTAAATATGGCTTATCTCTTATATTGTCAGACTATCAGGCTGAGATTACAAAATTTGATAATCCTAAAGGACTGATATCCGATAATTATGTTGGAAGAAAAGTTGGTGAAATCTGGGGGCTTGTAACCGGTGGTATGTTCCAGACCGACGAAGAGGCTGCAGCCTATAAAGGAAATAAAATTGCTGCCAGGATAAGACAGGCGGGAGACCTTTGGCATGTAGACTTGGACGGAGATGGCGAAATTTCATACGGAAGCAGTACATTGGATGATCCCGGCGATCGTAAGATCATCGGAAATAGCACTCCCCGTTATAGCTTTGGTTTCAGATCCAATGCTGAATGGAAAGGATTTGAGCTTGATCTTTTCTTCCAGGGGGTAGCCAAACAAGACAGATGGATGTCAACAACATATTGGCTGGGAACTTATTCAGGCGAATGGGTTCCAAGACCCACAATTATGCTTGACTACTGGTCGCCTGATAACAGGGATGCCTTTTATCCAAGGCCTATTCGTACTAATTCAGGTGATATCACGGCAGTTCAAACCCGTTTTCTCCAGAATGCTGCTTATATCAGGCTGAAACAACTCACTTTCGGATACACTTTGCCTGCTGAGTTAACTCAAAAAATTAATTTGGGCAAAGTAAAAGTATACTTCTCGGGTAACAATATTTGGACAGGTACAAAAACCGTTAAAATTGCCGACCCGGAACTTGCCGGACCAACTACTTATCCGTTGTATAAGACCTACTCTATCGGCGCTAATATTAATTTCTAATATTTTAAAATGGATTTTATGAAAAATTTATTTATTATAATAATTATTTCGTTATTCACTGCAGTAGCATGTGATATTAACGACGAATTCATGGAAAGGTACCCGCTGGATAAAATCAGCGATGCCAATTACTGGAAAACTGCTTCGGATATTGAAATTTTTGCCAATCAGTTTTATAATAAACTATACGATTTCCGGCTTGCCTGGTATACAGATGACAACTTTGGTGACAACCAGATTCCTAATACACAAAATGCCTATACATGGGATAACTATACAATTCCCTCAACAGGCGGCGGATGGGCAAAAGCAGACTGGGCAGATATCAGAAGCTGCAATTTTGCATTAATGCGAATTGCCAATATGACAAAAAGTTCTGATATTTTGGAAAAAGAAGCAGAAGTAAGGTTCTTCAAAGCATTCTTTTACTTTAAAAAAGTAAAACGCTTTGGCGATGTCCCATGGCTTGATTCCGACCTTTCAACTGACTCTGAAGAGCTATATAAAGCAAGAGATTCAAGAACATTGATTATTGATAATGCTCTCAAGGATCTGGATTTTGCCATAACACACCTTCCGGAAACTTCCCCGTCAGACCGTCTTACAAAATATGCAGCGCTTGCATTAAAAGTTGATGTATGTCTTTATGAAGGTACATTCAGAAAATACCACAATGTAGGCGGCGGACATGAAGCTTTGTTAAGAAAAGCTACAGAAGCTTGCGAGGAAATAATCAATTCCGGCCTGTTTGAAATTTGGTCAACCGGTGATCCTACATGGGATTTCTTTGACCTGTTTGTACAGTATGAGCTGAAGGGAAATCCTGAAGGCATTATGGTGCAGCGCTATTTGACAAACAAACGTATGCACAACAGTGTCCGCCAGGCAGGCGAAGCCTACACCGGCTATTCAAAGGATTATATTAACTCATATCTCTGTACCGACGGACTGCCTATTGCTCTTAGCCCGCTTTATCAAGGTGATACTGAATGGGGTGATGAGATCATAAACAGGGACCCAAGGTTAAAACAGTCTATTTATACTGAGGATCGTCCTTACAGAATTTTTGAAGACGGATCACTCAGGTTTAAAGAACTTCCTGAATTTATAAATTACTGTCCGACCAGCTACTGGATCACAAAAGGATATTCTCCTTATGAAAGAGACAGATTACCCAGTACAACTATAATTGATGACTTTATTTTCCGCTATGCTCATATTTTACTTGCTTATGCTGAAGCAAAAGCTGAGTTAGGCGAATGTACTCAGGATATACTTGATATTACTGTTAATAAATTAAGAGACAGGGTAGCTATGCCACATATGACAGTTGATGTTGGTTTTACAGATCCTAACTGGCCGGCATGGGAAGTTCCCGTATCTCCGCTTATCAATGAAATACGTCGTGAACGCCGTATTGAAATTTGTGCCGAAGGAAAAAGATGGGATGATATTGTGCGCTGGAAAGCCGGCAAACTTCTTGAAAATCCGCTTACCACTTCCGGAGCCCGTGATCCCGAAACCGGTGAATACAGAGTTGTTTACCCGGGATATGGCAGCAGAAAATGGAACAATAAAATGTACCTCTATCCACTGCCCAGGGAAGAGTTAACCCTGAATCCTGCCCTGGAACAAAATCCGGGATGGGATTAATTTTAAAAAAGAGCCTGAATTTCCTTCAGGCTCTTTTTTTTAAAATTTTCTGAATATTTATTTAATCATTAACAAATTCATTGTAATTTTAATTTTTAAATAAAAAAATTAAAATAGTTCATAATGGAAAAAAACTCAATTACAAGACGAAAATTCGTGACAACAGCCGCAATAACAACAGGGGCTTTAATTGTTAAACCCGGATTTATAAGCGGCTCTGAAGCAAACTCAGCAATCAGGATAGGCTTATTGGGTTGCGGTGGAAGAGGAACTGCAGTTGCTCAAGGTTTTATACAAAACAAAAAATATAACTGCCGTATTACAGCAATTGCCGACCTGTTTGACGACCGGTTGCAAAAAGCAAAAAAACTTTGGGACGAAGTAGCGCAAAAAAATGGTTATCCCGGAATAGATCCCAAATTTATGTTTAAAGGCCCTGATGCATATAAGGAAATTGCCAACTGCAAAGAGTTAGATGTTATAATTGTAAGCTCACCCGACTATTTTCATCCGCAACATCTTGAAGCTGTCATTGATGCAGGAAAACATTGTTATTGTGAAAAACCCGCAGCCGTGGATGTAGCAGGATGTCGAAAATTTATTGAATTGGGCAAGCGCGCAGAAGGCAAATTAAGCTTGGATGTGGGATTCCAGGTGAGAAGCGCTCCATGTTTTTCTGAAGTAGTAAAAAGAATACATAACGGCGATATAGGTAAAGTATCTTTCGGAGCTTTACACTACCATGCATCAAGTATAAGCTATCCCGAATATCCAAATGCATCACCCTTAGAAAGAAAAATCAGACAATTTTACTGGGACAACATTTTAAGCGGAGACACGATCGTTGACCAGCATATTCATATGATTGATATTGCCAACTGGGTAATGGGCTCCCATCCGGTGAGTGCCAGTGGATATGGCAGCAGGAAGGTAAGAACTGATCCGGGCAATGTATTTGATAATTGGGCTATCTCTCTTAAATATCCGGGTGATGTACATATGACCCTCAGTGCCGTTCAATATGGTAATTTCTGGGATGTGGGTGCAAGATTTATCGGAGACAAAGGAACAGGCGAGTCAAACTATACAGGCTTTGCTCAGGTGACAGGAGATAAAGCATGGTCATCAAAATCGGCCGAAGGACAAAGTGAATTTTCAACCTCAGGGTCATTCGACGGGCTGGGAGATGCAAATGGGATAAAAGCCGGAATGTTTATAGAAAGCATTATCAGTGGTAATTATCACAACCAGGCACGTGAAGGAGCAGAATCGGCACTTTCTGCAATACTGGCACGTACGGCCGCCTACAGCGGAGAAGAAGTAAGATGGGATGAAATGTTATCTTTAAACCAGTCTTATGAAGGATATATAGACCTGGCTTATCTATAAGAATCAAATTCAATGAAGTCTTTGTCACGCAGAAATTTTATCTGCTTGTCAGCCGCTGCAACAGCTGCTGCAACTTTAATGCCTTCAAAAACAGTAAAGGCAACCGCTCCCTACCGGGGAGGAGATGTTGGTATATATATCAGCCTGAATACTCAGAATGTTGAAGAGACCTTTAAAAAAATTACAAAACTGGGATTTACAAGCTGTGAAATATATACAAGCAAATATAGTATGGACCTGGCAAAACCACTAAATGATGCAATTAATAAGTATAATGTGAAGGTCCTTGCCCTCTTTACGCTGGGTCCGGGAAATAACACCTGGGACTTTTATGAAGGTCAAAACAATATAGGATTAGTAAGCAGAGAATATAGAGAAGCTCGCATTAATGCTTTATTTCAACTTTCCGATCTTGCCGGCGCCTGCGGTGTAAAAATGGTGGAGACACATGTCGGATATATTCCTGAAAATCCCAATGACCCAAATTATGGAGAGACTGTGGAAGCTTTAAAAAAAGTGGTTGGGTATTGCAAGAAAAATAACCAGATATTCCTTTATCATGCCGGACAGGAATCGCCAACCACAACCTTACGTACTATACTTGATGTGGGGTATGATAATCAAGGAATCGGGATGGATACAGCAAACCTGATAATGTACGACAGGGGCCATCCGGCAAATGCATTGGAAGTTTATGGAAAATATATTAAGCTTGTGAATGCCAAAGATGGGATTTATCCTGTAGACCCAAAAAAACTGGGGCGGGAAGTTCCTTTGGGGCAAGGTAAAGTTAACTTTCCGGTTTTTATAAAGAAATTAAAAGAATCGGGATATGAAGGCCCGGTTATTATCGAAAGGGAAGCATCACGGGGTGAACAGTGGGAAAAAGATGTTACCCAATCCAGAGAGTTTTTACGAATTCTTTTAAATTCATAATCAATGAACAAATCATACAAAGAGACCAGAAGAAGTTTTATTAAGAAATCAACGACCGGGACTGCCTCCTTATTAATGGCCCCCGGCATATTTTCTTTTAACTTGTCGGAAACAAAAGCTGAACCTGAAATGGGTAAATTGCCTTCCGAAGATGAAAAATTCATGTTTGCCGGATTTGCTGAAGCAGATATAACACCTGAAATAGGTATGGAGCAACCGGGAGGTTACGGTAAAGCCTATCACAGAACATTTCATGATCCATGTAAAGTGAGAGTTGCAGTTTTTGATGATGGTAAAAATCCGGCAGCTATTGTCGGAATAGATGCAATATCCATTCCGCGATCCCTGGTACTTTCCGTACGAAAACAGGTGGAAGCCAGGTGCAACATTCCAGGCAACTCAATTCTTATAGCTGCATCACACTCTCATTCATCCGGCCCGTTAGGTGTAATGCCGGGAGAATTTGATCACGCAGACGAATTGGTGAAACACCTGGCATATGAAAAATCTATAACTACCAACCCGGAATATTACGCCCATGTTGAAAAAAGCCTTATTGAATCAATATGCAAAGCATATAATTCTCGCATTAATAGTCAGGTGGGTGTGGGCAAAGGTTTTGAAGATAAGGTAGCTTTTAACCGCCGTTTTAAAATGAAAAATGGATGGAGTTATACACATCCGGGACAAGGCAATCCGGATATTATTGAGCCTGCCGGCCCTATTGACCCCGAAGTAGGCGTCGTGGGGGCATGGGGTAAAGATGGTAAATGCATCGGTTGTATTGTCAACTATGCATGCCACGGTACAACAAATCCCGGAGGTATTTCGGCTAACTGGATCTACTATATGGAACAAACTATCAGAGGTGCAATGGGTCCTGATTGCATTGTTGTATTTGTTCCCGGAGCTAACGGGGATGTC
>CAZLZJ010000074.1:0-8684 GCA_964563975.1 uncultured Prolixibacteraceae bacterium | reverse complement strand
AAAGCCCTGCATTATTCCCAATCATTTTACAGCAAAGATATTCAATATCGTCTGTGTGAGTCATTTCAACCTGAGGATTAGGAGTCCAGGGAGAGTTTCTCCACCATCCCAGAAAGAGAGGGAGCAGGAGAGGGCTGTGCTCTGCCCTTGCCAATCTGTTTATTTCGGGGGTATGACCAAGATACTCACCGTGTTTATAGGTAGTGGATTTAACAGATGCCAGGTGGATATCAACAAATCTTTTATATCCTCTGACAGGAGAGTCCCATGCTTGCCATCTGGACCTATAATGCCACCAGAGGTGGGTCATACCTGCCATTTCAAAACCGACAGGTTTTTTAAGATTTTTTGCAACTTCAAAGACAAACTTAGGTCCGTAGTGCCAGTAAAATTCCTCTCCGCCCCAAAGATCACTTCCATCAGCCGCATCAAAATATATTCCGTCAAATTTGCAATCATCTACTATTTGTGCAGTACGCTTTGCAACATTTTTAAATAGTTCTGTCTCTTCGCCGGGAACAAATCTGCCAAACATCTCCATAAGGTGGTATGCTTTTTCGTTTACAGAATGCTTGGAAGCTGTTGTTCCATGGATACCCCTTTTGCATCCCGTAAATTTATAAGGCGGAGTTTTAGTTGCTCCGCTGAATGATATCAGCTCTTTGCCAATCCTCAAAGTAACACTGTTCCTGACCCAAAAACCTGTTGTGGTAATGATATCGGCGGTAGATTCATTTACGATTATCTCATCAGAGTTTGCATCTATGGGAGATGCCAGAGTGAAGCTGCTAAAATATCCTAACCCTTCATCTGGTACGGGAGTTACAATATTTGAATTTTTATCAATAAAAAATGAGTAGGTGTGAAGAATGGAAGAGATACCTGCCTCGTGTAACCTTTCATTTATTCTTTTAAACGATTCCCACCCGTCGGGATAATTTTTTTTATCCAGCTCAAAGCTGCCAAATTTAAAAAATGCTCCTCCGCCATGATTGTCTATTTGATTAAATCCAAGACTTTTGCACATTTCAATCCAGTCATCTACAGTCTCTTCCCTTAGTTGTCCTCCTCCGCTCATCAGATATGATCCAAATCCTTCCTTTGCTATTTGTGCCCAGGCTCCTCCCTGGTCTGAAAAGGGTATATTTTCAGCATTTTTAACAATTTCCCTGATTGCCGGAAGTACTTTTTCCTGAGGTAAACCTATCATTGAAACTTTACAACCTTCCATTCCCAACCGTTTGTAACAGGTAGCTTCCATTAGTGTTTGTAATGCGGGCAGCTGTGTTACATGAGTGTTAAGGTTCATTGCCAATACAGATGCACCAAAGGGTTCATATGACATACCATCAAGACTCAGAGGGATATTGATGAAGGTTACAGACCATGGATCTCCCGTAACCTCTTTTACTGTAAATGTAATATGATCATCGTTTGAAATAACCTTAATTGATACCGTAACTTCCGGCTCTTCAAAGTTAAGCCTGAATATGTCTCCTTCTAAAGAAATTCCGGTTACATTATAAACTATATTATTTTTTTTAACTGATGCGCACAATGAGATATCATCTTCATTCAGATAGTCAACACGATTTTGTTTATCAATAAAATGAAGGTTTTTCCCCGATGGATCAATTTCATATTTGAAGTATTTATTTTCAAAAACAACATTTTTTGTTTTTGAAGTACAGCCTGCCGATGATATAATGAATAATATCAATATAAGCCGTAGACTGTTTTTTACGATACAAGCAAATTTATTCATGATTTGATTTTTTTTGACAACTTATTAATGTAACCGGTTTTGATTTTCAGGGCAAAAATGTAAGATTCACTTTTCTGAAGAAAATTTCTGCTCCTTCCGACTGAATTTGTATCTTTCCTTTATAAGGTTTTACATCAAAGGCTTGATTAACAAGTTTGTTGTTAAGATATACCTTAATTTCATCTCCTCTAACCATACATTCAATTTTATTCCATTTTCCTACAGGCTTTTCAACATCATTAACTCCCCTGAACCCTTTTTGATCTTTCCAGCCGGGATCACGTCCATACCAGTTTATTCTTCCTGAATGAATCGTTACCGGCTCTCCGTTAGCTTTATAAACATATGAATTACCTTGTTTTTCGGGAGCTACCGGACAGGTAATTGCAAATGCGGGAGATCCGTCTCCAACTACAAGGAGATCTCCGGTGCCTCCTTCAATGATCTGACATTCGATAGATTGCATCCAGATACCTCCGTAAGCACCATCTTCTCCGACAGAGTGAAGCATTATACCGCAATCCCTTGCTTTTGTGAGTCTGGGTTCGTGGGTTTTTTCCCCCCATTTAAATTCGGCTGTAAGTTTATAGTTTTCATACTCTTTATCAGTAGTAATACAACCATACTCTTCTCCGGAAATAACTATAACACCATTTTTAACTGTAAAGACTTTGTTTGGGTCAACGTTTTTGCCTTTTCCTTTTATGTATGTATACCATCCGTCAAAATTTTTCCCGTTAAACAGTTTAACTTTTGTTTTTTTTAAACTTTTAGCTTCAGGATCACCTGACGTAGAAGCAGAAGCTTTTGTCACATATGTAAAATTTAAAAAAGATAAGCTTAAAACAGCTACGAAAATTAATATCTTTCTCATTTAAAAATTATTTTTTTATAGTTCTTATTTTACTGCCTGACAGGGCATAATAGATTATATATGCATATGCAGGCAGATAGACTAAATATGCAACCTGATATGAGGTTTTTTCAGCCACAAATCCAAATATCAACGGCAGTATAGCTCCTCCGATTATACCGGAAACAAGCAGGGAAGAACCGACTTTGGTAAATTTTCCCAGGTCGGCAATGGCTATCGGCCATACGGCAGGCCATAACATAGCATTTGCAAGTCCCAGAACACCTACAAGGTAAATGGAAATATTGATAGGTACCAACACAATGACAATAGTGATAATTATTCCGGAAATAGTTGAGATTAAAAGTGCCTGATGCTGACTTACATATTTTGGAATGAAAATCACACCCATCAGGTAACCGATAATCATTGCAATGGAGACTAACCAAACATAATTTTCAGGCGAGGGGAGCTTTAGTATGGTGGCATAATCGTTTATAGATCCAAGTGTAAGATGTTCAACACCAATAACAAAAAATATTGCAATAACTCCCAGTACTAAATGTGGGAACTGAAAGATACTGGTTTTTGATTTTGAATAGATATTCAATTCTGCCTCATCTTCGTCTTTTCCTTCCTCTTCTCCGGCTACCTTAATATCCGGAAGCGGGGCAAAATAATATAGAAACCCCATCACTAAAAGGATTCCGGTGATTATATAGAATGGTAATATAGTATCTTCAATTCTAACATTTGTCAGGTCCATAAACAGGGCAAGCATCAGGGATGCAATAGCATAGAATGTTTTATTGCAAATACCCATAAGGGCAATCCTTTGAGCAGCGCTTTCCGGAGGTCCGATAATTGAAACATAGGTATTAACGGCACCTGTCAGAAGAGCTTGCCCCAGGCCGCTTATGAACAGGGCAAGCAGCAGAATGGGAAAGCTTATTGATTTAGCAGCCGGCGTGATTATAAAAAACCCCAAAGCCATAAGGACAAAAGCAATTATCATGCCTCCCTTATAACCTGCTTTTTTGAGTATTCCTCCGGATACGGCTCCGAAAACCAAAAATGCGGAAAAGGTAGCAGTCATAACTAAGTATGACATAGAGGTTGAAATTTGAAATGCCTCCTGGACAAAAGGAATGAAAAAGGCATTAATTCCAAGAGCAAAGCCCAGCACGCCGTACATTGCTCCTATTAATAGCATTGGAACAAGAATATTTTTGTTTTTGGTATTCATAATGTCAATATTAATTAAAGATTCTTTTTGAAATTAACAGAGAGAAAATTTTTGGGTATAGTTACCACTCATGGTATTCGGTAATAATTTTTGCACGCAGTTCTGTACCCGGCACCAAGTCACCGGTAGTACAACCTCCGCATGCTTCGATCTCCATAAACCCTGAAGGGTCGCAATATACGCTTAATTTCACCCCTTTTTCTGATGGTTGCTGATCAGGAGGGGCATCGGCAATATCTATATAGCGATATCCCTGTTCAATATCTTCTGCATAGCGTTTTACCCGGTATTGGCCTTCATAGGCATACTCAATCCATGCAACATTTTTGCTTAATCCCAATTGAAATCTCTTGTCAGTTTTTGTGTCAACGATATATAAGTTATTATGCAACCGCCTTTGTGCTTCACTGGGTTCGTAATAATCCCAAATATCTTCTTCTCCCGGAGGTGGCATTGTAACTTTTCCCTTTTCGCCTGAATCAAATTGACAAAGGGACCAGGGGGCAAGAAGAAAAGATCCTTCAGGTAATTTTTTAAAGCCTGTATATCTTATTATTTCCGTAACTGTCTGGATTAATCCTTTGTTTACAGCTTTAATTTCAATTATACGTTCAAATTCACATGGTATGCCTGTCTGAAGGTTGTTCACTAAGTCTATTTCTGCCCTTATAACTGATTTATCAGGGGCTTGTTCCACAACTTCCCATACTGCTCCGGTAATAGAAGGAGGCACTCGCCAGGTGCCTGTTGCGTATTCATAGCCTAATGAAGTTCCTTCAGGTGCAGGCCAGAGAGTATCGCCACCCGGGTTTTGAAAGGCATTTTTGTTTGAACGGTTAATAATTGCAGAAGGAACAACCCTGTTAATTACTTTATTATTAACAATGGTAAAAAGTCTTCCTTCCATAGAAAGTGCTGCAATTACTCCATTTTCAAAAGTGCCTGTCAGATGCGGGCGACGATACGATTTTGATAATAAATCTGTTAATTCCCTGCCTGTCATCATTTTTTTATTTGCCCATTCTGTTTTTGAGATCTTCCAGAATGAATTTCTTTGCTTTATCAGCATAATCCATATTAGCTTTGGTAGCTGATTGCGCATACCATTGCTTACCGTCAAAACGGTTCATATCGACACCTTCCGGTGCAAATGCCATCATTAGTGATGTTTCCTGCTCTCCCGCATGGTCTATTGGCCACTGGCTTTGAGCTTCACCGCTCATAAAGGGCTCAACCCTGATCCAGCTGAACGGATCGGTTCCCGCTTCATGTTCTTCATAATAATTTGCAGAAGCCGGGTCTTCCCCCCACCAGCCGTCGCCTTTTTCATTTTCAATGAAAGCAAATATTTCCTGTTTTGCTGCAAGCCTGAAGGCAAGGTCTGTAGGCATTCCGCTTACGAAATTTTCACTTTGATGATGAAAAAATACCCATATATTGCGGAATCCGATTCTTAACAGGTTATAGAAGAATTGCCTTGCAAACTTATTTAAAGTATCGGCATCAATATGCATACCTCCTTTACGTTCGGGGCCTGCAACTGCATAAGATCCTGCGCCGTAATAAAAAGGAGGAAGCAGGACAAGATCCATCTCCTTTTCTACCATTTCCAATGCCTTTTGAACTACGAGAGTATCAACACCCGGGCAAAGGTGTTCTCCGTGATATTCCAAAACACCCAATGCCATGGCAATAGGGGTGTTGTCATCAATAGCTTTCCGGATTTGATCCGGAAACATATATTCATATCGCATAACAATTATTTATTTTAATTATTTAATTATAGTTCAACAATTTTCATGAACTTAGATGAAAATTGTTCTACGCCGTCTTTTTTGATAATAACTCCATTCTCCCAGCGAAGCCCAAAATCTTTATCATAAAAGAATGTGTCAACCTGGAAAGTCATATTTTCCTGAAGGGTGAATTTTGAAGTTGATTCCATCCATGGTTTTTCTACTTCCATCATACCAATTGAATGACATGGTCCGTAAAGCATATATTGATCAAATCCTTTTGCTTTAACCCAATCTTCATATTCTCTCACTACACTTCCTGCAGGCTTGCCCGCACCCATTAATTCTATAGTTTTCTTATGAGCTTCCAAGCCAAATTCAACAAGCCTTTTTTTATGTTCAGGCAATGGGCCAATAGAAAATGGTAAACCGACACTTGATGAATATCCATTGACTCTTGCTCCGATATTCAGCTGAATTACTTCATTTTCTACAATTTTATTATGGGTAGGTCTTGAAATTGCATTGTTGGTAGAGGGACCGCAGAAACAGTATAATGAATGTCCTTCATACTCGGCGCCATGTTTGTATATTTCACGTTGGGCAATGCCAATCACCTGGAACTCTGTCATTCCCGGTTTTATTTCATCAAGTATTGCACCTACTGCAATTTCTGCAATTTGATACGCTTTCCTCATGCTGTTCAGTTCATTTTCACTTTTCACATATCTGAGGGGCCAGAATGAATCATCGGCTCTTACCAGTTCTATTCCCGGAAAGTGTTTTTGCAGTGACATGTATACCGGCATGGGAGTGATTTGCCATCCTACGATACCAAGCTTTTTTATCTCCTTGCCTGGGAAATATTTAGCCACTATTTCAGGATAGGTCAAAAAGGTCATACCCGGATATTCAGGCTCTGCCGACTCACGATACTCTATCATGGTTTCAATATTTTTAAAGAAACTGCGATGGGCAGCATAATTTCCACTCTCCGGGCCTACCAGTAATACTGCTTCTCCTTCTGAAGGAACAAAAACTGCAGCTGTCTCAAAAGTTGGCCAATACTCACTAAGATATCTTACATGAGCCATGTCTGATTCTGTACCATGAACAAGGCACGCATCAAGTCCTTCTGCTTTAATGTTTGACTGAAGTTTTTTAATTCTTTCAAGAAATTCTTCCTTTGGAATTGTTGTTGTTTTCATAATTATTATTTTTAAAAGTTATATAGATTTTTTTGCTGCTGCAATATGTACATTTAAGGTCTCTTTTAATACTCCCAATTTCTCTTTTAGCGAATAGGGTGTATATACATAGTCCTGTTCAAATTGGAATCCCAGTCTTGAATCTTTAGTGGCAGCAAGTAGCGACAGTTCCGTACGGTCTATCTCTTCACGCAATATTTTTTCCATTTTGTCGAGTACAGTTTTATCTTTAGACTTAACAAACTGTAACCTGAGATCTTCAAATTCCAGTATTGCATGGTCGCTCTGCATCATTCTCTGCAACTGCTCAGCCACCACTACCTCTTTTATTGCCGGCTTGCGCTTTGATTCAGGGCTTTTCATTGCCGCTTCACGATAATAGTTTAAACCATTTTCCATTTCGTCAATTGCCAGTTTGAGGTACTTCAGGAATAGAGGCAGAAGTTTTGTTTCCGGTGGAACTACTATTCCGGTAGCAGACCGTGCATAATTTTCAGCCCTGTTTGTTTTATTTGTAAAGTCCGGAAAAAACACCATTCTTGACACAGTGAACGGCCAGAAAGGATTTACTGACAAACGTTTGCCCGGATCGCCCCACGAATAGTTTAATGTGAGAGTTCTTGCCGGCGGTTCGGTGAAAAACAGCGGATTTCCGATTGCATTGTTAGTTCCCATATTGGGTCCTGTATCGGGCACATGGCGTATAGCTTTGCTAAAATGATCCCATGCTTTGAGTATAAGTTCTTTATTTTCTTTTCCGAATATTTTGGATGCAATGGCAGCAAACAGCTCATCTCTTGAAGGGCTGTTACTCCAGCATGTCCATGAGCGTATTTCACTTATGAAATTTGGTTTATATCCGCTACTCCAGCTTTCGAGAGTTCCGCTGACACCAAATTTTTCAAGTGCCGTATATCTGTCATACCACTGGTACGGACATGGCAGATAGGGTATTGTGCCATATTGCCAGCTTGCAAAGGTGTCCACTTTAGAGAAGACCTTCATATTACGCTTTCCGGCTTCATCAATTTGTGCGTCAGTGACCTCTGCAGGTCCTATCTGGTTTAGGGAGTAATCTCTCAGAAACCCCTGCATTCCGTCAATTTCGAAGCTTTTACCGTTTTCCCAAGTAAGCAGAGGAGTTACATTGTCGGGAAGTTGTTTTATAAAGTATCTCTTTACATCGCTGTTTTGCGGCCTGAAGTCGATATTATATTCCCAGGGCAGTATCTCAATTGAAGGGTCTGCCTTATGGCACTCCTCTTCAACAATACCAACAGCCTTGCACCAGTTTCGAGCCCAATCCTGTATATACTCTTTATCAGCTCCGTGGCCGCCACCCCATCTTTTATACCAGAATCCTTCGGTAAGGAGTATATACCCTTTAATATCAGGAAACTCTTTTACTATATCTTTCACTAATTTTCTCAGTCCCTCTTCGCTCTCCTTTGTTCCAACATATTGGTAGCATATGGGAGTATAAACCTTGATCCCGTATTTTGATGCTCTGTCGATCAGGTCTCTTATTACTTTCGGGTCCTGATCCCTCATTCTATGCAAAATCCGGGCGTAAAAGTCAGTAGAGTTTTCAGCAGTAGTTCTGTCGCCATTAGGATTGGTATAAATGCCGGCAAATATTCCATCGAAACCATCGTGTGCGAGATGTGAGAGAAATCTGTCGGGGAACTCCATCCATCCCATCCATGAAAGCACCATTCTTGTTTCATAAAGGCTGTGGCGTACGGTTTTTAGATTTTTCGGCAAAAATGGCCCTTCCCTCAGATTCATTCTGCTTTCAAGGTTATAGAGTCCGAACATTGCCCCGCGCTGATCATATCCGCAAACCACAATACTATTTGGGGTAACCTGTATTTCA
>CAZLZJ010000073.1:0-8699 GCA_964563975.1 uncultured Prolixibacteraceae bacterium | reverse complement strand
TCGCAATTTTAATCATCACCTTGGGTCCCGATTTTAATCGGGATGCTCGTTTCATATGATTAAAAAGATTGCTTTTACAGATACCATATGAGTTTGCATAATTTTAGTTGTATATCCGGTATATGGTTTAAAAGGACGCTTAATTCAGTTAATTGATGCCGGGTAGTTTTAATATGTGAAAGAAAAATTTTCATGAAAAAAATTCTGGCTATTGATGATAATGAAATTAACTTGGAACTGCTTAATCAGATATTTTCTTTATACTATCCTGATTTTTATTTTATTAAAGCCACATCCGGTGAAGAAGGCATTGATCTTGCAAGACGCGAAAAACCTGAAATTATCCTTTTGGATATTTTGATGCCCGACATGAATGGTTACGATGTTTGTAAAATATTAAAAAGTGATCAGCAAACTCAGGCCATTCCGGTTTTAATGATATCTGCTTTAGGCCAGAATCCCGTTGAAAGGAGCAAAGGATTAAATTTGGGAGCAGATGCCTTTATCTCAAAACCCTTTAGTCAGGATGAATTAAAAGCCCAGATTAATGTAGTACTACGCATTAAAAAAGCAGAAGATCAGCTTAAAAAAAGAAATGAAAGTCTTGAGATACTTATTAAAAATCAAACAAGTAAATATCTGCAAAGTGAAGAGAGATTGTTGCAGATTTCAGAGCATGTCCTTGAATTTTATTGGGAGATAGATTCTAAAGGGATTTTTACCTATGTGAGCCCGGTAATTGAAAAGATACTTGGTGTTAAGCCTGATGATGTAATTGATGAAAAGAGTTTTTTTGATCTGTTTCAGCTGAAAAAACGTAAATCATCAAAGTCAATGATTGAATTGAGTTTTATTGAAAACTCCAGCTTTAATGATTGTGAGATTGAGCTTAAGTTGCAAAGTGGCAGTAGGATATGGTTGTCGGTAAGCGGTTTTTCCATTTTTGATAAGGAAGGTGAATTTTATGGATTGCGAGGGGTATGCTATGATATAACTAAGCGGAAGCTGACAGAATTGGCATTAAAAAGAAGTTTAAAACAGATTAGAAATTACCAGAAGAAGCTTAAGGATCTTAATATTGAATTGACTTTTGCAGAGGAGAAAGAGAGACGAAGAATTGCTGAAAACCTTCATGATAGTCTTGGGCAGACCTTGTCTTTGATTTATATTAAACTTTCATCTGTAATGAGCGGAGATTTAGATCTGCGATTACAACAGACCCTTAATGAAATTTCAGAACTTTTGAAAAATGCAATTTCGGAATCCCGTATTATAACATATGATTTGAGTCCTCCTGTTTTATATGAACTGGGATTAGTCCCTGCTTTTAAATGGAAATTAGAGCAGATAGGAGAAAAATTTAAAATTAAAACAACGTTAGTCAGTGAATTTAATAAGCTTAATATAAGGAAGGAATTTAAAATTTTAGTTTACCGTATTGTTGCAGAACTGCTTAATAATGCAATAAAGCATGCATCTGCCGATTTGATTGAGGTTGAAGTAAAAAAAAGTAAAGATTTTTATTATATTACCGTTCGCGACAATGGAGTAGGGTTTCAAAAAAAGATGAATAATAGAGTCACCATGAAAGGTGGTTTTGGTTTGATGAGTATAACCGAAAGGTTAGAAAATATTAAAGGGAGACTTGAGATAAAATCCGGTAAAGGTAAAGGGACAGAAGCAATTGTCAGGATACCGGCAAGTGAAAATTAAAAAAATATGGGAATAAAAGTGTTAATTGCTGATGATCATCAGTTATTTAGAGAAGGGTTAGTGAATTTATTGTCAAATATTGATGAAATTGAGATAGTTGCCCAGGCAAAAGATGGCAAGGAGACTATTGAAAAGACCAGAGAATTGAATCCGGATGTGATTTTAATTGATATTGGTATGCCGGTGATGAGTGGGATCGAAGCTACCCGGATATTAAAAAAAGAGAATCCCTCTTTAAAAATAATTGCAGTTTCCATGCATTCAGACAGACAATTTGTTAAAGGTATCCTTGAAGCAGGGGCAGATGGGTATCTGTTAAAAAATTGTACATATCGACAACTTATCGATGCTGTTCATTCTGTTGTTTCAGGAAAAAAATATCTTAGTGATGAAATAACGGGAATGATAATTCAGGGATATCTCGAACCTTCAGAGTTCGATAAAGATGGAAATAAAGAATTATCTGAAAGGGAAATTGAAATTTTAAAATTATATGCAGAAGGGAAGACAACCCGTGAAATTTCCGAAAAATTATTTATCAGTGTTAAAACAGTTGGGACACATAAACAGCATATTTTTAATAAGCTTGATTTAAAAAGTAACGCAGATATTGTAAAGTACGCCCTGAAGAGAGGGTGGATTCACCTGTAAAGCAAGCAGGCTATATGATACCTTTAAAAATAAACGATTTTAATAGTATGAAATTCATAAAAAATTTTGTTTGGATATTATTAATCGGAATAAGCATAATCTCTTTTAAATCCGATAAAGAGTATTATAATGAACTTTACCGGCCGCAATTTCACTTTACTCCTGAAAAGAACTGGCAAAATGATCCATGTGGGCTGGTTTACTATAAAGGGGAGTATCATCTTTTTTATCAGCATAATCCCAAAGGCAATGAGTGGGGTTTTATGCATTGGGGGCACGCGGTAAGTAATGATCTGGTGCATTGGGAGCATTTGCCGGTTGCAATCTTTCCGGATGAAGATTCTGAAGATGAAGTAAGATGTACTGCCTTTTCGGGATCAGCTATTGTTGATAAAAAAAATTTGCTTGGCAAGCAGGAAGGAGATGAACAGACCCTTGTGGTTTTTTATACAAGCCGGTATTGCGGACAACGGATTGCATACAGCATTGACAGGGGAAGGAGCTGGAAAAAGTATGAAAATAATCCTGTTATTCCATATGATGAAAAAGATGATGCCTGTGGGCCTAAAGTGATCTGGCATGAGCCTTCGGGAAAATATGTAATGGTTCTTTACAGAAAGGCCTCTGAAGAAGATAATTCGAAAGGAATCTCATTTTATACCTCCGGCAATTTGGTTAACTGGAACTTGGAAAGTCATGTGTTTGGCTTTTTTGAGTGTCCCGACCTTGTTGAGATGCAGGTAACAAATCGCCCTGAAGAGAAAAAATGGGTTTTATTTGATGGTGATGGCAGTTATTTGATAGGGAATTTTAATGGGAAAGAGTTTAATACCGAATCTGCCCGGTTGCTTAGTGATTTCGGGAAAAATTATTATGCAACTCAAACCTGGAGTAATATTCCCGGGGAGGATGGAAGAGTAATTCAGATTGCCTGGATGAAAGACGGCCAGTTTCCGGGAATGTCATTTAACGGGCAAATGACTTTTCCTTGTGAATTAAAATTAACTAAATTTAATTCGGGATACAGAGTAACCAGGGAACCTGTAAAAGAGATAAGTTTATTGCACGGTAAACACTACTCCTGGAAGGATGAGAACCTTATTCCCGGAATAAATCAAAATATTGTGAAAAATGTGAAAGGCGACTGTTTACAAATAGTAGGGGAGTTTGATCTTAAAACTTGTAATAATTTTGGTTTTATTATCAGAAATGGTAAAAAAACCCCGGGAACAGAAATATTATATGACGTCAAAAGAGAGACTATCTCTGTTTTGGGAACAACTGCCCCTTTTCCACCAATAAATAATACCGTAACTCTGGAAATTTTAGTAGACAGAACCTCTATTGAGATATTTGGCAATGGTGGTCAGACAGTTGTTTCTAACTGTTTTACTCCCGGTAAAGATAATGAAGGAGTTGTGCTTTCAACCCAGGGAGGAGAGCTAAAAGTGGGTAAACTGGATATTTATAAATTAAAATCTGCCTGGGAAAAATAACAGCTTTTTTAGGCAAGGACTCCTGTCTTTAAAAGGAATGTAAGATCATCCTTGCTGGTAAGCTCAAATGATTTTAACCCATTTTTAAATATTTTACAAGGTTTGTTGCCAATAAGCCTGAGTTTTTCATTTTCCAGTTTAAGCATAGTTCCTTCCCGTAATCCGACTACATAGACAGAAGTATTAATTTTAATAAATTCTTCAATGCGTTGTTCACGAGTTTCACCTGCATGATCTCTGATATTCTCTTCAGTAAAGTGTGGGTTTATCTGAAATGGAACAAGTCCGATACAATCAAATCCACGTGGATCTATAATAGGCATATCATTGGTAGTACGAAGTGAAGGCCCTGCTATATTTAATCCGGCACTCCATCCAATATAAGGGATACCATTAAAAACCCTTTCCCGGATAGGATTCATAAGTTTTTTATCATGTAACTTGCGTGCAAGGGTCCAGGTATTACCGTTGCCCATAACGATAGCTTCGGCTTCTTCAATTGCTTTTAGAGGGTTGGAAAATGTATGCAATCCTACACAATGGTGTCCCAGCTCGGCGAATCGCTGTTCCACTTTTTTGCAAAATTCATCATAAGTCTGAATAACAGCCGAATAAGGTATCACTACAGCTGTTACCGGTTTTTCACCCAGAAATTTTTTTATCTCATATTTTGGAAATTCCAGGTAAGGCTCACCAACCATTGCTGAGTTGCTAATTAAAAGAAGTCTCATATTATAATCTTATTAAAGTTATTCCAAATGTGACAGGTGTAAGTTCAGGCCCTTTCCCTTTTATAAAAAGTGGAACTAACTCGCAAGTGGCAAAGAAATTAATCCATCGATAACCGGCCCTGGCCATTATTCCATATTTAAAATCATGAAGTGAATAGTGACCGGGTACTTTTAGTTTTTCTTTTTTTCCTTTAATCCGGTATTTTATCTTTGTGTGGCTGCTTAATCTGTATCCCATGTACGGGCCTGCCGAAAAATAAAACCTGTTTTCATAATGATTTACAGGTATCTGAAATTCAGCTAATAACGGTAAAATAACCGATACAATAGATAGTTTTGATTTCTGGTTATGATCAAATACCAATATTTCAGGTTCTATAATATCATTTTCAAGTCTTTTTAAAGTTGTGTTCTGATTGAGATGATAGCTTTGAAGATGCAGCCCCAGGCCTGTAACCAGCCCAATTGTATTCCGGTTATGTTGAAGTCCGATACTCTGTTGTATAAGGTTTATAAAGGTAGAATTTGATAATAGAAGGTTATTGTCCATAAAATGGGAATCATAATTTGAATAGTTTTGGTTTATAAATGAGTTAAATCCAAAATCAATTCCTGCCCAATGACCTGAAAATTTATCCTGCCAAAAATTAAAACCTTGTTTTGAGATTTCATGAATGTCAATTTTTCGGAGGAGTTTGACAGGATCTTTGCCGGAAGGCACAATAGTATCTGTTGCCTGCGATATGAAATTCATGCAAAAGAAATTAATTATTATTATTAATAATAATCTGTGTAAGATATTTTTATTTGGTTTCAGCTTCATATTCAGAATCAATTTTGAATTGAATACTCCACATGGCAAATGTAAATGTTTTGTATGTAATTTGCAGTGGAATTTTATTCCAAAATCCACAGATAGTAATAATTATTGAAAGTATGGCCAAAATAGATTTAAAAGATATAAGCAAGTTTTCAATTTAATGTCCGTTAATTACTTTCTTTTTTGCTTGAATCTCTTATTATAAGATTATTACGAATAATTATTGTTTCAGATACAACATTTTTGTCTTTATCTTCTATCAGATGTATTAACAGGTGGGCGGCTTTCTTGCCCATTTCAAAAGCATGGTCATCAATTGTTGTAAGCGACGGCTCAATTATTGTTGAAGCCGGTGAGTTGCTGAATCCTACAACAGCCAGGTCTCCCGGGATTTTAATTTTTTCTTTTTTTGCAACCTGAATGGCACTTATGGCTGTATTGTCATTCGAACAAAACAGGCCGTCAGGAGGTTGAGGCAGGTGTAACAATTTGGTGGTGAATTTTTGTCCTTCTTCCATTGTTAAAGAATCTGCAAAACATATCAGTTCGTCATCTATTGCAATATTGTTTTGTTTGAGAGCTTCTTTGTATCCATCAAGCCGGTTTTTGTAAACAGCTAAATTCTGATTACCGGCAATGTGGGCAATTCTTTTGCAACCTGATGCAATCAGATGCGAACAGGCTTTAAAAGCAGCTTCAAAATCGTCTATCAATACTTTGCTTACTTTAATTTTATCGGGAACACGATCATAAAACACCAAGGGTATATTGTGGTCAATAAATTTGAGGAAATGGTTAAATTTTTTTGTTTCAAGAGCCAAACAACTAATCACTCCGTCTGCCCTGTTTGAAAGTAACATTCTCACATTATCAATCTCTTTTTGATAGGAATCTTTAGATTGAAAAATTGCAACATAGTACCCGGCTTTGTTGGCAGCTTCTTCAATTCCGCTTATAACGTTAGAATGAAAATGCCGATCGATCCTTGGTACCATAATTCCAATCAGATTGGTTTTTTTTCTTCTTAGATTCGAAGCAATTGAGTTTGGAAAGTATCCAAGATCCGAGGCAAGCTTTTGAACTCTTTTGCAGGTTGCTTTTCCGATACCCGGATGATTTTTCAATGCCCTGGAAACGGTTGAGGGTGACAACTTTAATTGATCGGCTAATTTTGTTATAGTAATACGTTTGCTTTCCATTCCATATCAAATTAAACGTTTGCATAAAATCTATAAAGAATCAATTTTTTTATTGTAAAGGTACTATTATTATTTTTAATAATATATTTCATTCCTTTTTATTTTAAATGTTGTTGTATCAGGTTATTAGCTAATATCGAAAATAATAAATCCATTTAAAATCTTTAGTTGGAATCTTTTTAAATAGTAAAATAATTTCATGCAAACGTTTGTGTAATTATTATTTATATTTAAATTTGAAACAACATAACAATAATTACTAATAAATTAAAGCCATGGAATATTTTAATAACGGATCTTTTAAAAATGGTAATAACTTTTTATCGGTATCAGATACTCAGGTAAAAATGGTGAATAATTTATCAAGACGTAAGTTCATGGAGAAGAGCTTACTGGGAGGAGCAGGTTTGCTTGGTTCAGCCGGGTTGATGGCCGGACCGCTGAATGCCGCCTATAAGATTACACCGGGCAATAAGCTGGTTCTTGGGGTAATGGGGCTGGGAGGCAGGAACTGTTTTCTGATAGAGGAATTTATTAAGCAGGGTGCTGAGATTGCCTATATCTGCGATGTAGACAGCCGCCGTTTTGAAAATGGATTAAGAGCTTGCCGGGGCGATAGCTGGGAAGCAAAAGTTCCACAGGATTTCAGGTGGGTAAGTGACGGCATCGGGCAAAAGAGGGTTCCGAAAACTACTCAGGACTTCCGGCGTATGCTGGATTCAAAGGATATTGATGCCATGATCATCTCCCCGGGAACCCATTGGGCACCCCTGGCCACTATAATGGCATGCCAGGCAGGAAAGGATGTATATGTGGAGAAACCATTGTCGGCCAATGTATATGAAGGGCGTAAAATGGTGGAGGCAGCCAGGAAGTACAATAAGATTGTCCAGGTAGGGGCGCAGAACAGGAGTGGCAAATATCATGAGAAAGCAATCGACTTTCTTAAAGCCGGCAATATCGGGAAGGTGCACTATATACGTGTCCTGAATATGCTTAACGGCCGGTTGGGAAGTCCCGGTCCTTATCCGGAGATGGCTGTTCCCAAAGAAGTGGATTATGATATGTGGTGTGGTCCTGCTCCAATGAGGCCTTATAATACCAAAAAGACAGTACCGGGAGTATGGCGTAATTTCTGGGAATATTCAGGCAGTGATTCTGAGTCAATCCACCAGCTGGATGTAGCCCGCTGGGTTGCATCGGCGTTAACAGGTATTGATTATCCTTTTTCAGTATACAGTAATGGAGCAGTGCGTTATCCCGACAGGGTTGCAGATATTCCCGATTCACTTAAGGCAATATATGATTATGGTGATTTGACTATGACCCTGGAAGTTGACTGGTGGACTACCCTGATTAAGGTTCCTCATGAGATAAGGTGGAGCGAGACAGAGTTTCCCGACTGGCAGTTTCTTGGGACAAGGATTGAAATATATGGTACTAAGGGTATGATGTATTTGGGCAGGCATGGAGGAGGCTGGCAGGCATTTGATGATAAAGGTGAGTTGATGGCCTCCCTCAAAGGTGTTATGCCAATAAAAGAGCATATAGCTGATTTTATTGATTGTGTAAAGTCCCGGCAGTTGCCTAAGGGCGATATCGAGCAGGCCCATATTTCACAGTCAATATCTCATATGGCATATATTTCTTACCGAACAGGTAATCAGTTGCTTAAGATTAATGCAGCTAATGAGGACTTTGGTGATAACAGGGAGGCTAATATTTTGTTGTCAAGGCCCGACGGAGGAAGAGCCCCATGGAAAATTCCGGTTCAGGTTTAGAATAATTAATAAATATTGATTGAAAGCACATATAATGATAACGGTAAACAGAATTGTTACGAGGTTTCTTTTAAATATTATTTTAATTACCCTGGTCACGGTTTCTGTCTGTTCCGGCGAAGTAAAGGCTGCCCGGCTTAAGGCCGGAGCAGCAAAGGTTGACATAACAAATACAGTTGCCTATCCTTTGGTAAACGACTCTTTGTATGTTAAGGCTTTGGTACTTGAAAACGGACCGGTCAGAGCAGCAATAATAACAGTGGATGCCGTTGCTATCGGGGGGATTGGTTCAATTGGAGATGATTACC
>CAZLZJ010000072.1:0-9090 GCA_964563975.1 uncultured Prolixibacteraceae bacterium | reverse complement strand
TATAATAATAACTAATGAATTATGCCATACCGCCGATTGCCAACAACAGATAAAGCAAGGATGCGAGCTTTAGAGAGTGCTTTGAAGGCGGCATCCGACAAAGCTCCGGAGAAGCTGGCTTTTTCAAAGCACACTTTATATGATCTGCAGAATATTAAAACCAATTTTGAAAACTCACTTATTCATCACGAACTGGATGTTAAGATAGAGGCAGATAAACTTTCCGGTTATAAAGAGGCCTTTAGAAGAGCAAAACTTTATATTTCACATTTTATACAGACTCTTTATATGAGTATTGAAAGGGAAGAGCTAAAAAGTGAAATTTTAAAGTTTTATGGTTTGGCGGAAATGAATAATAAAATACCCTTACTGAATACTGAAGAAGAGGTACTTGAATGGGGCAGGAAGGTTATTGAAGGTGAACAAAAGCGTATTCTTAAAGGAGGCAGTGCTATTTATAATCCTTCTGTTGCATTGGTAAAAGTAAAGGTAGAAGACTTTCATGAAGCAGCAATATTTCAGCATAATTTAAAAAGGAATGTTCTCAGGTCAAAAAGTAAAATGAAAGAGATAAGAAAAAAAACAAATTCATTTATTAGCAGGCTGTGGAATGAAATAGAGAGTAATTTTGAGAATATGTCTCCTCATCATAAACGCCAGAAAGCCCGGGAGTACGGTATTGTATATGTTTTTCGGAGAAATGAAAAGAAGAAAATAAAAACACATGGGATCCAGGTAGATCTGCTATTTGATTTCAGTTGACAGATTGCCGGGTTAAAACTCTTTCACACTGTTTTTTAATAACCATTAATAGTGCACACACTATAAAAAAGCTTATGAGGGCGCTATAGTAGCTATCGGGTGTAGACCCTATATTTTCCACTTTAGGATCTATCAGATTTTTGTTGATTAAATATATAGCCAGGACAGCAAACCCATTATTTATAAAATGGGCGATAACGGGCAGCCAGATTGAGCTGCTCCAAACCAGGAGATAGCCAAACAGAACTCCCAATATCATACGGGGAATAAATCCGTAGAACTGCATATGCAGAGCACTGAACAGTATGGCGGTGATCCAAATTCCCCAATGATGGTTTTTTGTCCAGTCAGTGAATATTTTTTGAATCACACCTCTGAAAAGCAGCTCTTCTCCAATGGCAGGAAGAAAGGCGATCATAAAAATATTAAAAAGCATTCCCCGGGTAGTATCTGTTTTTAAGAATGCATCAGTAAGGAGGGCAGCGTTTTCTTCAGCATTTTTCATCCACCTCTCAATATTTGATAGTGATTCCGGCAGCACCATATTACTGTTTAATTCTCCTGTAAAGTTTATGAAAGGCAATACAAGGATTGTTGCTGATATTGTCAATATTACTGAAAATGTGGTAACAGGCCTGTTCAAATAGAGGTATTCAGATATTTTCTCACTAAAAAACCATCCGATAATAAATGATGGTATAATAAAGAGGCTTATTGATTGGATTACCTGAAAATATTTAAGTATCCTGACACTTTCGGGGTTGTCAATATCATTGATACCGGGAAGGCCGGTCAAAGAATCAATGCCAAATACGGGGATTGCAATTATCAGTGATATTAATGTGAATGACAAAAAAGTTGCCAGAATGATAAATCCTGAAAACAAAAGTTGCCGGAATGGACTCATTTCACGGAATCCGGGGAAAATCATATTAAATAATTTTCAGACAAATATAGTATAAATTAGATACGGAAAGATAGATACAAAGCCAAAAACAGTTGTAGAAAGTTCTGTTTTTACGTGTAAACCGGCAGTTTCCGATCAGATTAATTTAGTTCCCTTATTTTGATATTTCGGAATATTGTAAGCCCGCCGTGATCTTGCAATCCGATATGACCTTTATCGGCAGCTCCGTAGTAGGGCATATCTTTCCACTTGCTGTTTTCTTTCAGAGCTTTCCACTCATCAGACCAAAGTTCATACTCTACAACTTTTCTTCCGTTCAGCCAATGCTCCACATGGGGGCCATTTACAATCAGGCGGGTTTTATTCCATTGATCCAAGGGAACAACTTTAGAATTTACCGGGGCATGCATATCATAGTTAGCTCCGGAGTATTGGCTCTCTTTCAGTTTTGTAGGCCAGCCATTATCATCAATAAGCTGGTATTCGGGGCCAGATTCGTAAATAGCATTTACCAATCCCTCCTGTACGTGAAAAAAGATGCCCGAGTTACTTTCAGGGGCAACCTTCCACTCCATATAAAGTTCAAAATTCTGATACTCTTTTTTTGTTATTATGTCACCTCCGTGGTCAGATCCTATTCCGGAGTTATGCAGCTCTCCGTCAATAATCTTCCAGCCGGTGACCTCTCCGCCGTTGAATGTTTTCCAATTACCAAGTGATTTGCCGTCAAACAGTAACTCCCAACCCTTTTTGATCTCTTTTTTTGAGAGAGTATTGATTTTTGAATTTTTTGAGGATGAACAGCCTGCCATCCCTATCAAGCTGATACACATAAGCAAATAAATCAGATGTTTCATTCGAATATAATTTAATATTTAAAATTCAGTTTAAAAACTAATTAAGTACGAATTTAATCAATTTACTTCAAATTTTAAATATATAAAAAAACAAAAGGGCCATGAATCTATTTATAATTCAGGTTAACCGGCAAAAATTTTTCAATATATTCAACCGTTTTCCCTTTTCTTTCGGCATAGTCGGCAACCTGATCCCGGCTGATTTTTTCGAGACTGAAATATTTAGCTTCCGGATGTGCAAAATACTGGCCTGAAACCGAAGCATTTGGGTACATTGCAAAATGTTCGGTAAGGGTAATTCCTATCTCTTCCGCTCTTAATAGTTTAAAAAGATTTTCTTTTTCAGAATGTTCGGGGCATGCCGGATATCCTATTGCCGGCCTTATTCCCTGGTATTTAACTTTTATAAGCTCTTCATTAGTCAGCTTTTCATCAGGGGCATATCCCCAGAACTCTTTTCTTATCTTTTCATGAAGCAGTTCGGCAAATGCTTCACTCAGCCGGTCGGCTAAAGCTTCCAGCATTATTGCTTTAAAGTCGTTATTATCTTTTTTAAATTTTTCCAACCACTGTTCTATTCCAATACCTGCAGTAGTAGCAAAGCCTCCGCAGTAATCGACAATAGCAGATTCTTCAGGGGCGATAAAATCGGAGAGGCACAAATTAGGTGCTCCCTCTTTTTTCTTTTCCTGTTGCCGAAGATGATAAAACCGGCCTGCTTCTTCAGATTTTGTTTCGTCTTTATACAATATGATATCGTCTCCTATTGAATTTGCAGGCCATATTGCAAAGGCACCATTTGCACGAACCATTTTTTTTGCAACTATTTCGTCTAAAAATTCTATAGCCTCCTTATAAAGCCTTCGGGCCTCTTCTCCTTGTTTTTGATCATTTAAAATCTGAGGAAAATGTCCTTTCATCCCCCAGGCAAGAAAGAAAAATGTCCAATCGATATATTTTATTATCTCTTCAAGAGGATACCCTGTCAGATGTTTTACACCAATAAAGTTTGGCTTATATACCTGACTGTTAGTCCAATCAATTTGAAGTTTGTTAGCTCTTGCATTGCCGATTTCCAGATACTCTTTCGGTCTCCTGTTACTTTGGAAATTGCGGATTTGCTCATACTCATCTTTTATTTCGCTTAAAAATTTATTATTTTGGGAGATAAGATTTGAAACTACATTGACTGCCAATGAAGCATCTTTTACATGTACGACCGGCCCCGAATAGTGAGTGTCGATTTTTACGGCAGTATGAATTTTTGAGGTAGTTGCACCTCCTATAAGCAGGGGCAGATCCATTTTTCGGGCCTCCATTTCGGATGCAACATCTGTCATTATTTCAAGCGAAGGAGTTATAAGCCCGCTCAATCCAACAATATCTGCCTCCTCTTTGATTGCTGTGTCAAGAATTTTTTCTGTATTTACCATAACACCCAGATCAATAATCTGATAGTTATTACAGCTCAGAACAACTCCCACAATATTTTTTCCGATATCGTGGACATCTCCTTTAACAGTTGCTATCACTATTTTTTTCTGTTTTGACCTATTGTTGCTTTTAGCTTTATCGGTTTCAATGTAAGGCAACAGGAAAGCCACGGATTTTTTCATTACCCGTGCTGACTTTATCACCTGCGGCAGGAACATTTTGCCTGAACCGAAAAGATCACCAACTGTATTCATTCCACTCATCAGAGGCCCTTCAATTATATTAAGTGCAGGACTGTATTTGGTAAGGCACTCTTTCATATCTTCATCTACATAATCGGGAATTCCTTTTACCAGGGAGTGCTCAATGCGCTTTTCGACCGGCAGCAGGCGCCAGTCATGCAGTTTCTCTTCTTTTACCGCTTTTTTGTTGAAGCCGGCAGCAAATGAGAGTAGTCTATCGGTAGCATCCGGGCGGCGATTCAGTATCAGGTCTTCAGTTTTGTCAAGAAGCTCTTTATCTATTTCATCGTATATCTGCAGCATTCCCGGATTTACGATACCCATATCAAGACCTGCATTAACTGCATGGTAAAGGAATACGGAATGCATAGCTTCCCTGAGAATATTATTTCCTCTGAAAGCATAGGATATATTGCTTATTCCTCCGCTTGTCAGGGCATAAGGCAAATTTTGTTTAATCCATTTCAAAGAGTTTAAAAAGTCAACAGCATAACTGTTATGCTCTTCAATTCCGGTTCCTATAGTAAGAACATTGGGGTCGAATATTATATCCTGTGGAGGAAAATTTACCTTTTCAGTAAGAATTTTATATGCTCTTTCACATATTTCAATCCGCCGCTCATAAGAGTCTGCCTGTCCTTTTTCATCAAAAGCCATCACCACTGCAGCAGCGCCGAAATGTTTTACGGTTAGTGCATTTTTGATAAAAACACTTTCGCCCTCCTTGAGGCTTATTGAGTTGACAACGGCTTTGCCCTGCAGACATTTGAGGCCTGCTTCAATAACACTCCACTTTGACGAATCTATCATTACCGGGAGTTTGGCAATTTCAGGTTCCGCCATCATCAGATTTAGGAAAGTAACCATCTCCTTTTCGGCATCAAGCATGGCATCATCCATACTTACATCAATAATCTGGGCACCGTTTTCTGCCTGGTACCTTGCAATTGAAAGTGCCTCCTCATATTTTTTTTCAGCAATCAGCCCGGCAAATTTCCGTGATCCTGAAACATTACACCGCTCTCCGATATTTATAAAATTCGACTCTTTTGATATCACTAAAGGTTCAAGCCCGCTAAGCCGTGTTTTCCTGTCTTCTGCAACAACCTGATGTGGCCTGGCTGTGGAAACTATTTTTGCAAACTCCTTAATATGGTCAGGAGTTGTTCCGCAGCACCCTCCAATAATATTTACATATCTGTTATCGAGATATTTTTTAATATATCCGGCCATAATTTCCGGTGTTTCATCATACTCCCCAAATTGGTTAGGCAATCCGGCATTAGGATGTGCGCTAATACAGAATGGAGCTTTTTGAGAGATTTCCTTAATGTAGGGGTGAAGCTCCTTAGCTCCAAGGGAGCAGTTTAACCCTATGCTCAACAGGTCTGTATGAGTTACCGATATAATAAAAGCCTCAAGGGTTTGTCCTGAAAGTGTACGACCGCTTGCATCGGCTATAGTGCCTGAGACCATTAGCGGAAGCTTTTTATTGCTTGCTTCCGCTGACTCCTCAACTGCCCTGATCGCAGCTTTTGCATTCAGGGTATCAAAGACAGTTTCTATCAGCAGCAGGTCAACCCCTCCTGCTATAAGCCCGTCGACCTGCTCTTTGTATGCATCTTTCATCTCATCGAAAGTTACGGCTCTGTGCCCCGGGTCATTTACATCGGGAGAAAGAGACAGGGTCTTATTTGTCGGCCCCAGTGTACCGGCAACAAATCTGGGTTTTTCAGGGTTTTTCCGGGTATATCTTTCAGCTTCATTTACGGCAATTTCGGCCGACGCCTTATTCATTTCAAAAACCAGACTTTGGGTGTTATAATCAGCTTGCGATATTCGGTTTGCATTAAAGGTATTTGTAAGGATAATATCTGCACCTGCTTCCAGGTATCTGCAATGTATTTCCCGGATAACAGAAGGATTTGTCAGGGAGAGGATATCATTATTTCCTTTTTGATCATAAATTTCGTTTTTCAGGAGGTCTCCTCTGTAATCTTCCTCACTGAGCTTGTACTCCTGTATAAGAGAGCCCATTGCGCCATCCATTAGCAATACTCTTTTTTGCAGCTCTTTTTTTATATCCTTCATTTTGCTGATGAGTTATTTTAGCATTTTAATTTTATATTTTCCCTGAACCCCTATTTTATCTTTACAAATAATGACAACCGATATAATTTCCGGGTAACTTTTTGAAACTTCCAATACTTTTTCTATGTCATCAGGTACTTTTACCTTATTACACAGGGCAGTAGCAAAAGCGTCTGCCAGTAAAACATCCCGGCTAACCACTGAAACAGCATCGGCTTTGCCAAAGCTAAGCGAAGGCCCCACTGTTCCTGACGATGTGCAAATGCCAATTTCTCCCGTACCGGCAGGAATAACCAGCCCTACTTTACCGGATAGTGGCGATTCTCCTGCAAAGATAGAAAGAACCAGCTCTTTGTCGATCATTGCAAAAATATCTCCTCCGTTTTCTACTATCAACTCCCGGAGTGAAAAATTTTGTAATAGGATTTTTCCGGTTTCCCTGGCAAAAAGGCCTGCTACTGCTGCCATTGGACCAATTTTTGCTATTGCGGCCGCAACTGCCATATCTTTTGCTTCGGACGGGGCATAGCCTGACGGCTTGAAGGGGGTCAGGCTATTTACAAATTTCGGCTCCTTTCGAATATATTCATCAAATTTATTTCGCAGTTCCTTAACTTTTTCAGCAGAAACAGTTTTTATCTTTTCAAGGATGTTGCTTTTTGGGCTTGCTTCAGGAAAATTGAGCGCTTCCGGATTAATACCGATCCATAAGTTACTCTCTTTGCGGGTAATGGTAAAACCGGCAAAACGTTCTTTATTGAACTGTTTCCTGTAGTCTCTTATTTCGTAGTTATTATAAGACATTCTTTAATCCGGATTATAAAAGTTTTGAAGATATTATACAGTTTGCCGGACTTTGTTGCACAATCAACAAGCTTTTTCAGAACTGCAGATTTGCTTAGCTATTATACCCGGACTCAGTGAAAGCCGGATCAGATCATCTTACCTGAAATCGATTTTAAAAAGATGCAGCGGGCATGCCGTCAGACACAGCTCACAAACCACACATTGATTTTTGTCAAATTCCAGCTTCCAGGTTTTTTTATTCATGGTGAGGGCTCCTGCAAAACAGACAGCTGTACAGTTACCACAGTCAATACACTTATCCTCCTGAAAGTGTATCCTTTTATCCAAGGGTTCGCAGGTCACCTGCTGATCAGTGAGATACTTCACCCCTTTTTCGATATTATCCTTTTTACCTTGCATTTCAAGCAGCAGACTCCCTTTTTTACCCGGGTACACCTCTGCTTTTAATATGTTGATACGTATGTCGTAATCTTTAACAAGATTGTAACTTAATGGCTTATCCCCACTTTGGGGAGGAAAATTTAAAACAAATCTTTTTTTAATCATTTTCTGCCTCCATTTCCTTTAAACTATTCACTGTTTTATTTTTAGGAAATAACTGAACAGGTTTTGTCACTTCAAATTGCCCGTCTAACAACCATTTTTTAAGCTCTCCGGCAATTTCACGAGCTTTCGCCAGGCTTGAAACCGGTGCCGTACGTACTTTTTTGCCTTCAATTTTTATATAGCCTGATTGAAGCTCTTCGTAGGTAACCTGCTTCAGTTTTGGCATTCCGGGTGATCCGTAATCAAGCACTGATGTCTCTATCCGGCTGTTATCGATCGATACCCTCTTTGCCATTTCCACATCCACGACAGGGATTGGTATTCCAATCCCGACGAACATGCTCACTCCATATTTTTCATAGTAGACAGCTCTCAGGTAATTAGTTGACATCTCTTTCAGATTGCCTATTACAGCAATAGTAGCCGCATTTGTAACAGGCACTCCATATTTATTTTTTGGCCGTGCCGTATTAAATTGTGTTCCCGGCCATATAACAAATCCTTGTGTTCCGCCCAAAAAAATACGTGTACCGATACCGATAGTTTTCAGATCGGGGTCATTAAGCAGGGGGCTTAGCTCCCCCGAGGTAGAGTATGTGGCATTTTTCATGCCCGGAAACAGAGTACCCATATATGTATGGATAATTTTATTTGTTGTATTAACAGCCACATTGTAGTTCTGATATGCATTCCTTGGGTTGAACAGGGTAAAATCGTTAATAGTGTTAATATTTATTTTAGAGCTTATATATTTTCGCGGATAACAATCTGTCCCTTTTGCCCATGCTTCCAGCAGTACATCTTTTCCTTCCAGCAGATCCTGGATTACATGTGCTCCCCCATAAGTTGGATTGTCGGGATTAATTGCAGTAGCTCCGATATATGAGTCAACTGCCGCCAGTCCTTCATAGCAAGGCACCCTGTTAAGTTTTATCTTCTCCATTCGGATTGGAGGATCTGAATGACCGAAGTTTATTATTGCACCTGAGGAGCACATTGCTCCGAAAGTGGCAGTAGTTACCACATCCACCTTTTCGGCAATCTCTTCCGGGGATACACTTTTTGCCATTTCGGCTACCTCTTCAGCAGTAAGGACAACAGCTTTTCCCTCTTTTAGTTTTTGGTTTATCTCCTCGTAAGTTTTTATCTGTGTCATAAAAAGATCAATTTTCGAAGCTCACACAAGGTGATTTAATTTGTTGATTTGCAAATTTAATTTAAAATTGTGTAAGTTGTACAGTATATGGCAAGTGATAAATAATTGCTTATAATAATTTGTTTTAAGAAGTTTTCTTGTGTATTTTCGGATAAAGTTGTAAACTTGCACTCCGATTTTTATATATAATATTTTTAATTAAATATTATCAGGGCCCATAGCTCAGCAGGTTAGAGCACCTGACTCATAATCAGGGGGTCACTGGTTCAAGCCCAGTTGGGCCCACAA
>CAZLZJ010000071.1:0-9617 GCA_964563975.1 uncultured Prolixibacteraceae bacterium | reverse complement strand
TTATAAAATATTTAATTTAAATCATATAAAACACTAACGATATGAAACGAATACTATTTACACTTGTCTGTTTAATATTCCTGATGGCTGTAAGCCAATGCTCTTTATTTAAAAAAGAGATAATCAATATTAAAATAAATCAAACAGATTATGTTACAAACAATTTACCGGTATCTGCTGAAATCCGGGTACCCGAAAAGTACAACAGCCTACCTGCAGAAGAGATTGGAATAAGGCTGAGATCAGGTTCTGTTGACACTCCTCTTCCCGGACAATTATTAAGCTCTGACAATGGCAGGTTAAGACTTTACTGGCTTTTACCTCAAACAAATCCCGATAAGCCGGCAAAATGGAAAGCAGAGTTCTATAAAAAAGAAAAAGCAGACGTACCTGAGTTTGAATGGAAAGACACTCCCGGAAAATATCTGGATCTTTACTTTGATGGTAAAAAAGTTTTTAGATATTGTTATGAGTTAGATGATCATTTTATAAAAGGAGAACATCTTACAGCAAATAACAAAGTATTTTATCACATTTACGATCCGGAGGGAGATGATTTTATTACAAACGGGCCCGAAGGAGAAGTCTGGCCGCACCACAGAGGAATTATGATTGGTTGGAAAAGTGTAGAATCTCAAAATGAAAAACTCTCTTTTTGGGGTATGGAAAATTCGACTGTGCAGAAGCATATTAAATTTATTGATCTTTCGGCCGGTCCCGTTGCCGGAAAAGTGGTTTCTGAAATTCACTGGAATGACAGTACCGGCTTTACTCTGTTGAAAGAGATAAGAACTGCTACTATTTACCATCAGCCTGCGCCGGATATCATGATACTGGATTTCTCCTCCAGGCTCACGGCAATAAACGGCCCCATCAAACTCAATGGCGATGCAGAGCATGGCGGAGTTCAGTTTCGTGCACATAATGATGTAGCTGAAGGAACAGAAGGAAGTAAAAAACCGGTTTACTTTTTTCATAAAGATGGTATCGACCCTTATAAAGATTTTAATCTACCATGGGTTGGAATGGAATATGGATTAAAAGGCAAAAAATACAGTGTCCTGGATATTGATCATCCGGAGAACCCAAGGCCAACAGTCTGGTCTGCATATCGTGACTATGGCAGATTCGGCCCATTCTTTATTTATCAGCTGGGCAATAACGAAACATTTGAAACAAACTATCGTTTCTGGATAAGTGAAAGCAATATGCCTGACAGAGAAATATTAAATTCTAAAAGTAAAGGATATGTTAATCCTCCTCAACTGATAGTTTCCAAATAAATCTTCCTTATAAATCATTTTAAATATAAATATAATGAAAGTAAAAAAATATTTATTAATTCCCATTGTATTATGTCTGACACTCTGCATAATATGTCAAAATACCACAGCCCAAAAATCACCGGATAAAGTATTTAAGGCAGGTGCAGCCAAAAGTAATGTCACCCCATTTTTAGGGGGAGGTATTATTGGCGGGTGGAATCCCCCTCCGGCAACTCACATACATGATGAACTGCATGCCAGGTGTTTGGTGCTGGACGACGGCGAAACTAAGCTGGCTTTTGTAATCATTGACAACTGTATTATTACCAGAGAACTTTTCGATGAAGCCCGCCGAATAGTTAATCAAGAGACAGGTTTACCCGATGCCAATTTATTAATGTCTACAGTTCATACCCACTCAGCTACCAGTGCACTGGGCGGGAGTCCGTCTCTTATTGAATGGAAAAAAGGAAAACCTTTTGATGAATATCAAAAATTTATGATCAGAAGAATAGCCGACGTAGTCAGAATAGCTATTAATAATCTGGAACCTGCCCAAATAGGTTGGGGGAAAGGGTATGTCCCCGAACATGTATTCATCAGAAGGTGGAAAATGAAACCGGGCACACCTATGCCTAATCCTTTAGGTGGTCAGGACCGGGCAGTAATGAACCCCGGAGTAGGAAATCCGAATCTTCTTGAGCCGGCAGCCAAACCGGATCCCGAAGTCTCTTTTATCTCAGTTAAATCAACCGGCGGCAGGCCAATTGCACTTCTGGCAAACTACTCATTACATTATGTAGGAGGTGTTCCCACAGGACACATTTCGGCCGATTACTTCCCGATTTTTGCTGACCGTATACAAGAACTGTTAAAAGCCGATCGCCAGGATCCTCCCTTTATCGGTATAATGTCAAACGGCACTTCAGGCGATGCAAATAATATCAATTTCAGAGGACCTGCTGAAAAAAATCCCCCTTATGCAAAAATGAAAAAAGTTGCAGAAGATGTAGCCCGTGAAGTTTACCGGGCACACAGCAAAATCACATTCCTCGACTGGGTTCCGCTGAAAGCTGCTGCAAATGACCTGAATCTTCAGGTAAGAAAGCCGGATGAAAATATGATAAACCGTGCGAAAGGTGTACTTCAAAGACCTGATAATATAAAGCCTGTTCATGGGCTTGAGAAAATTTATGCTCAATTTATGATTGAAATGCTTGACTGGCCGGATAATATAGAAGCTGTGATTCAAACATTCCGTATAGGAGATTTGGGTATAGCAGCAATTCCGTTTGAAGTTTTTGCTGAGACCGGCATGGAAATAAAAGAAAAAAGTCCGTTTGCCTCTACCTTTACCATTGAACTTGCAAATGGCTGGTATGGATATCTCCCTACTCCGGAACAGCATGAACTGGGAGGTTACGAAACATGGCTCGGTTCAAACCGGGTTGAAAAAGAGGCCTCCGTAAAAATTGTGAAGACTATAATGAATCTGTTCAATTCTATAAAATAAAAATGCAAAAAATTAGGTTTTTTATAATTCTGTCAATCATTATCACAAGTACTTTTTACACCAATGCAGGTAATAAAAAGAAAGATATCTATCCTGAAAAAAAGACAGTCCTCAATTATCTGGCTCTTGAAGAGACAGTTGAAAAATTCGGGAAAATTTCGGATGCAATCTGGTCTTATGCAGAACTGGGTATGCAGGAGTTCAAGTCGGCCGGACTGTTAATAAAAACTTTGGAAAATGAAGGATTTACCGTTGAAAAAGGATTGGCAGGCATTTCAACCTGCTTTGTCGCATCATATGGATCAGGAGAACCTGTCATAGGATTATTGGGAGAATTTGATGCCCTGCCAATGCTTTCCCAAAAAGGGAGAGTACCTTATAAGGATCCGGTAGTTGAAGGTGCTCCCGGTCATGGTTGCGGACACAACACAATGGGCACGGCAGCCATTGCTGCTGCAATTGCTGTTAAAAAGGCTATTGACAAGCATAATATAAAAGGCACAGTCAAAGTATTCGGTTCTCCTGCCGAAGAGACTTTAATAAGCAGGCCATATATGGTAAGAGCCGGCCTGTTCAATGGGGTGGATGCAGTAATTGACAACCATAGCAGCAGTTCATTTGGAACAAGATACGGTGTTTACGGAAGTGCAATGTATTCAACAATATTTACCTTCAAAGGAAAAACAGCCCATGGTGCATCAGCATGGATGGGTAACAGTGCCCTTGATGCAGTTGAATTAATGAATGTTGCAACAAACTACCTTAGGGAACATTTACATTACAGCCATCGTATGCATTATGTCATTATTAACGGCGGAGAAGCCCCCAATGTAGTGCCTGACGTAGCAAGCGTCTGGTACTTTGTCAGAAATAGCGATAAAAATGTTGAAGAGATGTATGAAAAAGTTATTAACTGTGCTAAAGCAGCTGCTTTAGCAACAGGAACTGAACTGGCAGAGATAAAATGTCTTACAGCCATACATCAAAGACATGCAAATAAAGCAGCCGCTGAATTATTTCAAAAAAATATTGAGTTGGTAGGAATGCCTGAATGGACAGAAGAAGAAAACCGGTTTGCACGGGAATTACAAAAAAATATTAATGTCAAAGAGACAGGAATGCCGGAAAAAGTCAGCTCATTGAGTGTACCTTCAGGACCATTTGTTGGAGGAGGATCTTCAGATGTCGGAGACATTACCCTTATAGCACCGACTGCAACAATAAATTTCCCCGGTGGTGTACCCGGTCATATATCTCATCACTGGTCTTCAGTTGCTGCAAACTACGGTTCAACTGCATGGAAAGGGCTTAATGCAGGAGCAAAAGCAATTGCTGCATCAGCTGTTGACCTTATGACAAGGCCGGAAGAGCTGAAAAAATTAAAAGATGAATTTGAAGAATATTCAAAAGAAAATCCATACAGACTGTTTCTTCCCGATGAATCACAACCACCAACAGATCTTAATGCACAATTAATGTCAAAATGGAGGGAAGCAATGGAGCAATATTACAACAACCCTGAATAAAAAAGCATTGTTTTCAACAATGCTTTTTTAAGACAGGTATAATAATTTTATACTTACTACTGCCTTACTCCTCCCAGATCTGCAGAACGATCTGCTGCAAATATTACCTCGTGTGTATATAATGCATCTGTTAAACTGGTTAATGGCATTTCAACACCTTTTTCAACAGATTGGAAAAATGTTTCAAACTGTTTTTGATAAGGATGGTCAGAAACATCACCCGAATCAAGCGTCTTCATAGACAATTCACTCCACTTATCTTTATTGAGCCCTTTCAGCTTTGTTGTATGAAACTTATTATCCAGCAAACTACCTTCACTTCCTACAAGCTGAATATGAAAATAATAAGGTTGCAGGCAATCGATCACCGAAGATACTTTACCAACACTTCCATCTTTAAATTTCATAATGCTGACTGAAGTGGTAGGATACTCATATTTTGCAAAATCAGAATTTACTGAATTGGTTGCCATACTGCAAACAGACTCAACATCATGCCCCATGCAATATAGCAGAGCATCAAGTGCATGGCATCCTGCAGATAAAAGACTGCTTTCTGCTGCATCTTTCTTAATATTCCACCTGAATTGGGCATACCACGGTCCTACCCCATGATAATAATCTACTTCACCATAATGTATCTTACCTAACAATCCGCTATCAATAAGAGCTTTTGTTGCCTCAATCTGACTTGAAAACCTGCACTCAAAGCAAACACAGGTTAATACTCCTGCTTTTTCAACAGCATCTTTAATTGCCAGACAATCTTCCCACTTAAGAGCAAGAGGTTTTTCAATGATCAGATGTTTACCGGCCCCGGCCGACATTATTGCCTGTTTTGCATGTTCAGCCGGGTAACTGCAAATTGAAACAATGTGCAGATCAGGATCTGCCAGCATTTCTGATAAATCTGTATAACATTTAATATTTCCGCCATGTTTTGCGCTGATTTCAGCTGAGTCAAGCTTTCTTGAAGAGCATAAAGCAGTTACCTGTCCCAATGAGGTACGGTTAATAGCTTCTATATGGGCACCGGCAGCCCAGCTGTAACCAATAACACCTACGTTATATTTTTTCATATCAATATTAATTTAAAATTATATATTTTATAAAATGTAATAATCATATACCTTACAACTCTTTATAACCAAAATTAATTTTTTGTAATACAGATATCATAATCAGCATTATGCTGTCAATATCTTTTTCTGTTTATGGTCGTAAGTTGTTTTTCTCCCCGTTTCAAACGATTTCATTGCCATAAGAACAGCAACTGCATGTTGGTAACCGGCTTCTATGGGAGCTATTGTTTTTTCATTTTTCCTTATACATTGGAGCCAGTTCAAAAAATGGTCAGGTACATCAATAGGTGTAACCGGCTTTTCACCTTTTTGAGAAGTATCGCCCCTCGGAGAACCATCAGTATTAAAAAAAGGTTCATTCCAATTGCTCATCCTTATCATACCTTTATCACCATAAAAATTCCTGACACTTCCCATCCCGTTGCCAAGATTATTTGAACTGCTCACAAGGAATCCTTCCGGATAGGTCCATGTTGCCTGAATGCAATCAGGAGTAGTAAAATTATGCTTATCTTTCCACGTGTAGGTTCCACCTAAACAGACACATGATTCAGGGAAGCCGGCACCGGTTACAAAATGCACAATATCAATAAAATGTGCACCAAGATTTGGTATGGGGCCGTGAGAAAATTCATAATATCCATACCATGCAGAATAGACATCAGGATTAAACGGACGTTTAGGCCTGTCATTCAAAAATTCATTCCAGTCAACATCCTCTTCCTTAACATCCCTCAGGTAGCCATACCAATATGGCTGCGAACTGTTTCTGCACTCTTCAACGCGAGACAATTTTCCTAATTTACCCTCCCTGTATAATTCACGAGCCCCCAAAATACCGGGAAGACTCCGCAGCTGTGTACCAATCTGCACAACAACACCCGACTTGTTAACGGCATCAGTAGCCTTAATAAGTTTTCCCATATCCATTGCCAGGGGCTTTTCCACATATACATGTTTGCCTGCCTTTGCAGCTGCTTCAAGATGTGTTGTATGCAGATGATCCGGTGAGGCTATCATTACAGCATCAAGATCTTTCATGCCTAAAAGATCCCTGTAAGATACAAACTGCTTTGCGTCATGTTTATACCACTCTTTAACTTTTGCATTTGTCTCTTCTCTCGACAAACGCCAGGGATCGCAAACAGCAACAATCTCAGCATTCATAGCTTCAGCATGTTTATAAATGCCATTCATATATACTCTATTGCCCCTTGACCCACAACCTATTATACCAATACGTATACGGTCGTTGGCGCCAATTGATCTACCTTCCTTTAATATCGTCAGCGATTCAGGAAAAACAGTTACACCGGAAGCTACTATGGCTCCCTGTCTTAAAAAGTTCCTTCTTGAAACATTATTTTCCATAAGTTGAATTTAAAAAATATGACAGATTTTTATCCTGAATCCGTCAATATAAATAAAAAAAGTGCCGTGTCTTATCTATTTACACTTTTTTGGCACGGCACTGATTCATATTCTAAAAATAATCATCATCAAATTTAATGGCTGTTTTGATTTTTGTGGAACCTCCACCTTTAGCCATTGCAATATCAAGTGGCTCATTATTTTTATATGCACCTCTTGTAAAATCAGGTATTCTTACCGGGACAGAATTATTGGCAACACACCATTCGCTGAGAGGTACGATTGAGCTCCATGCGGCAGCGTCATAACAATCCATATCCAAAGGCAAGCCATTACGCAGACAGTCAACAAGCCTCCACTGCATCAGGAAGTCCATTCCTCCGTGTCCACCAACTTTTTTAGCCATTTCACCTGCTATTTTTACAATTGGAGGGGTATACTTTTCCTGCAATGTCTTAAGCTCATCATCGCTCATCCATCCGCCGCCTTTAGATATTCTTGATGGTGACGGTTGCTTTTTAGCTATTCCTTCAGTTCCGACAACCCAATGGACCCTGGTACCCGGACGGGGATTACCAACATTATATTGTAATTTAATTGTTTTGCCTTTAACTGTTTTAATTACTGAAGTATTGACATTACCCAACTTCCACTGTCCGATAAATTGTTTGTAATAGTCATCCTCCTTAGCTCTTTTTTCAATCTCTTTACCCATTGTAAAATCAGCAGAGGAGACAGATACCATAAAATCCATCCTGTCGCCACGGTTTATATTCAATACCTGACAAGCAGGTCCAAGCCCGTGTGTTGGATAGATATTACCATCTCTGTTAATAAATTCCCTGGTACGCCATTCCAGATCTTTACGAAGATTTGTGTTTATCTGATTGGATATATATGCTGCATCTACATGGACAATTTCCCCGAAAAATCCCTGACGTGCCATATTCAGGATCAGTAATTCCCAAAAATCATATACACAGTTTTCAATCATACTGCAATGTTTTTTGGTCTTTTCTGAAGTTTCCACTAACGACCAGCATTCATCCAAAGTGCGTGCAGCCGGGATTTCCGTGGCGGTATGCGAACCGGTTTCCATAGCATATACACACATTGACGGATGCAGATCCCTTGGAGTGGCAACATAAACCAAATCAAGGTCTTCTTTATCACACATCTGTTTCCACATATCCTGACTGCCATCAGCATAACCTTTAGGCTCAGGCATACCAAGCCCTTTCAGGTAAGCTTTTGCATTATCGATCCTATCCATATGCAAATCTGATAAAGCTACAATCTCAACACCTTCAAGCAACGCCATCCTTTTTACCGCTGCCATTCCACGACCACCTACCCCAATATATCCTACCCTGATGACATCTAATTTCGGGGCAGCATAACCACTCATGTTAAATACCTGCTGTCCTTTATTTTTTGATATGTCAAAAATAGTCGGAGTGGCTTCTGCAGCCGGAGTCCCTCCACCGCCACAAGAAGTTAGTCCGCCTGTTGCCACAATACCTCCGGTAATACCGGCTGTTTTAATAAAATCTCTACGATTTGTTTTCATCTTAATAAAATTGTTGATTTATAAGGTTTATTCTATATAAATAATAAAGTCAAAAATAAAAAGAATATTTAAAGTACTATTCTCTCAAGATATTCCCTGGCCTTTCTGGCCTCATTATTAACAAACGGTACTTCTCCAACCTCTAAACATTCGACAATCAGAGGACCCCCGGTAAAACCTCCCTGAATTAATCGTGGAATTAATTTTCCAAAATTAACCATCCCGGTACCGGGAGTAACATTCACATTCTTAGGTAGTTTAAAATCTTTCACTGCCATTCCCATTACCACTCCGTCAAGAGCATCCGCATCCTGAACAGGATCTACTTTCCCCTCGGTATAATATGCAACATTTCCCGGATCATACCATAATTTGAAATTTCTATGATTTATCCGGTCAACATGGGCTCTGCATTCAGCCCCGGTAGAACCATGAGGCTTAACGGTTATCATTACTTTTTTATCCACCCCATAGTCACAGCACTCAGATATAACTTTATAAAAAGTTGGTTCAAGCTCCGTCTTTGCAATATCATTCAATTGAATTAAAGGCGCTCCGCATCTCACTGCATTATCTATCAAGCGCTTTAACTGAGCAATGCCCTCTGCTACAGGTGCATTGGCATCAAATGACCCGCCGGATAAAGTAACAAGCTTAAGTCCACGTTTTTTAATCTCTTCCCCAACAGTAAAAGCAAAATCAGGAGCTGTATCACGGTCAATAACTCTACCTTTATCATGAGTGCTTAACCCCACATATTTATAGCCGGCTTCAATCATACCGTCTAAAGCTATTAAATAGTGGCGAGACCCCCAAGCACGAGTGTAACATCCAATCTGCCAGCCCTTTACTTGACATGAAGTTAAAAACGGACTGGCCACTGCTGCCATTGCCACACTGCCAATAAAGTGTCGACGTGACATAAAATCACCAGGTTTTCGGTTAATCCTTTCCATTTAAAATAAGTATTAATTATTATTTGCATATATACAAGACACAGAAAAACATCTTGTAAAATCAGGCTCCAATACTACAATATAATTTTAGAAATCACAAATATTATTTATAAAAAAACAAAGTAAAATCGTAAGTCAATGTAAATATTAAAATATAAATTGAATAAATTTCATGGGACGATTTGTCTAAAATAAAATAAATATTACTTTTGCACCGCCTTTGAGAAACAAAGGCTGAAAGGATGACTCAGTAGCTCAGCAGGTAGAGCACATCCCTTTTAAGGATGGGGTCCTGGGTTCGAATCCCAGCTGGGTCACAAGTACCATTATAATA
>CAZLZJ010000070.1:0-10337 GCA_964563975.1 uncultured Prolixibacteraceae bacterium | reverse complement strand
TTGAAACCTAAATGTTTAATTAAATTATATTCGAATGAAATATCAAGCCTTATTAACCCTGCCTTTTTTATTGTTTTTTAATCAGATAAAAGCTCAAATGGATATTACCTATCAGACACCTCCCCGGGAGATAGTTGAAATTGCAGACGCTCCGCTACCTCCATCTGTACTTATTGATGATGACAATAAAAATATTGTCCTTCTACATCAAAATAGTTATATAAGCATTGCCGACCTGTCTGAATCTGAAATGCGACTGGCAGGATTACGAATAAATCCTGTTAAATATATTGATAACAGAATAAAATATTACAGCAATATCACCCTCATGAAGATGGGAGACAGAGAGGAAATTATGACAAATGGGTTACCTGATAAACCAAAACTGGCATATTTCAGCTGGTCGCCCGACCAGACTAAAATGGCTTTTACCCATACATCAACCGAAGGTGTAGAGCTATGGTTACTGGATATTGAATCGGCAACAGCCTTCAGGATAACTGAGCCTCTTTTAAATGCAAGTATGGGCCATCCATTCAGATGGTTTCCGGAAAGTAACAACCTTTTAGTGAAAATAGTTCCGGAAAACAATAAGCCGCTGATTGACAAATCTCTTGCCATTCCAACCGGGCCACGCATTTCCGTTAGCGAAGGCATATTAGCCCAGAACCGCACATTCCAGGATTTACTAAGCGACAAAACTGACGAACATAATTTTGAGCAGCTTGTTCGTTCGGAAATCTATAAAATTAGCATTGACGGTAAAAAATCTATATGGAAAGAGGCAGCCATATATAGCAGTATTAATATATCTCCGGATGGAGAGTATATTTTATGCACATTGGTAAAAAAGCCATTCTCCTATATTGTTCCTTATGAAAGATTCCCTTCATCAACAATAATTTATGATAAGCAAGGTAATGAAATTAAAGTTTTGGCAGATACTCCCCTGCTGGAGGATATGCCCAAAGGCTTTATGGCCACTCAAAAGGGGATTAGAAATATTAACTGGAGAAATGACATGCCTGCCTCTGTCTATTATGTTAAAGCTCTTGATGAAGGGGATCCCTCCAAAAAGGTTGAATACCGCGATGAGATTTTTTCTTTAAAAGCTCCTTTCTCCGGGCCTCCCGTCTCCATTCTTAAAACCATTAACAGATATACCGGCATCATCTGGGGTAACTCTAAAACAGCTGTTGCCTATGATCAGTGGTGGGAAACCCGCAATGCAAAAACCTATCTTTTTAACCCTTCCGATATAAGTGAAAAACCGGAAATAATATTTGACCGGAACTATCAGGATAACTATAACAATCCCGGATCTTTTCTGACAAAAAAGAATGATTTGGGCGTAAATACCCTGGTAATAAACAGAGGCAATTTATATCTTACCGGTCAGGGGCACTCTCCGGAAGGTATACGTCCTTTTTTCAGAGAATTTAACATTACAACAAAAAAAGTTGATGATCTATGGAGAGCTGATGGTAAAAGTAGCTTAGAGCAGATTGTTAAAGTTGCTGATCCTCTGAAAGGAGTGTTAATAACACGAATTGAATCCGGCTCTGTTTATCCCAACTATTTTATGCGTTATATCAAAAAAAACACTCCTCCTCAACAGCTTACTTTCTTTGCAAATCCTTTTAAAAGCTTAGAGAATGTACATAAAGAGGTGATATCATATAAACGCAATGATGGAATTGAACTTTCTGCAACCTTGTATCTTCCTGCCGGTTACAATATGGAGTCAAAAGAAAAATTACCTATGCTTATGTGGGCATATCCCCGTGAATATAAGGATGCTTCAACAGCAGGACAAGTAACTACTTCTCCACACAAATTTACTTATCCAAATTACGGATCACCTGTTTTTTGGGTTGCCAGAGGTTATGCCGTCCTCGATGAAACCGCTTTTCCGATTATTGGCGAAGGTAACAAACAGCCTAATGATACATACCGGGAGCAGCTGGTAGCCAATGCAAAAGCTGCAATTGATGCAGTTTCAGAAGCAGGTTATATTGATCGAAACAAAGTTGCAGCCGGCGGTCACTCATATGGTGCTTTCATGACAGCAAACCTGCTGAGCCATTCCGATCTCTTTGCTGCAGGTATAGCCCGAAGCGGAGCATTCAACAGAACCTTAACTCCTTTCGGATTTCAGGCTGAAGAGCGTACCTACTGGGAAGCACCCGATGTATATTATAATATGTCGCCATTTATGCATGCCGATAAAATGAAAACTCCTCTCTTGTTAATTCATGGAGAGGATGATAATAATGCAGGAACCTTTCCTCTTCAAAGCGAAAGATATTTTAATGCATTAAAAGGCATGGGCGCTACCGCACGTTTGGTATTTCTGCCAAAAGAGAGCCATGGTTATGCAGCAAAGGAGTCTATCATGCATATGTTATGGGAGCAGGATCAATGGCTCGAAAAATGGGTTAAAAACAGAGAGCCTTAAAAATATTTTATAATTCGGTTCGAATTTTAACGAGGCTTTATTTCAAATTCAGCTCAAAAGGGAGCAGAACTCCTTGATCGATTCAGTTCGAAAAATGGCGTGGTTCACATAAACCCGTTAACGTTCGAAAGGAGGCGGGGTTTCCCCTCTTCTTCAAACTGACGAAGCAAGCCTGCATATTTTCCTCCATACTTCAGCAGTTCATCATGATTGCCGCGCTCAATAATTTGACCCTCTTCCATAACAAGGATCATATCAGAATTTTTAATGGTGCTCAACCTGTGGGCAACAGCAATTACTGTTTTCATAGAAAAGATATTTGCAATTGCTTTCTGAATATACTGCTCAGTCAGCGAATCAACCGAGCTTGTTGCCTCATCCAGCACTATCAGTTCTCCGCTGCCGCAAATAGCACGGGCAAAAGAGATCAATTGTGCCTGCCCCCTTGAAAGATTATCTCCATTATCCTGAATAACAAATTGATACTTATCGGGCAACTGCTCTATAAAATAATTTGCCATAACAAAAGAAGCTGCCTGCTCTACATCACTTTTGGAAATATTTTTCCTTCCAAGAGATATATTAAACTCAACTGTATCATTAAACATAAAAATATCCTGTTGCATTACAGATATTGACTCTCTTACACGGTTAATTGGTATTTCGGAAAGTTCAGTGCCGTTAATCTTTACAGACCCCTTATAACCGGTATATGTTTTGGTAAGCAACCTTATGATAGTCGATTTTCCCGACCCGGTTGTTCCGACAAGAGCAAGCCTGTCGCCTTTAAGAAGCTTAAAAGAGACATCTTTCAGCACATAAGGGCCATCTTTTGAGTAACGAAAAGAGACATTTTTAAATTCAATTTCATTAACCGGTATTTTTCCACTCTTACTATCATCCATTACCGGGGTTGGTTCTGCCTCCTGCTCAAACAGCTCGCTTATATGTTCAAGCGCCGAAAGAGCACGCTGAATAGTTGAAATTTGCTGTGCAAACTGCTTCACGGGAATAAACAGTCTTTCAAGTGTAGTAATAAAAACTATCAATACACCGATCGTAAACCCATAATCCCATATTTGAATTGCTCCATACCAGATTACTAAGGCTATTGCAACAGATGTTATGCCTTCCACTATCGAATAAAGAAGTGAATCATAAATATTTGAACTGTTCTGGGCATCGCAGTACTGTTTATTATAAATATCATATTTTTTCAAAGCTTCATCCTCTGCCGAATAGAGCTGGATTGTTTTCATCCCGTTCAAAGACTCCTGCAAATAAGCTGCCGATTTGGCAAGGCTGATGCGCGAACTGTTATAAGCTTTCCTCATCTTTTTCCGGAGATATCCAACAGCAATAATAATCAAAGGCACAACAAGCAAAAGAACAAAGGTCAGCCGCCAATTCAAAAAAAACAGATACCCTAACAGTGCCAATGTTTTTATGCTGTCTGATAACAATCCCAGTATTCCTGCAGCAAATGACTCCGAGATAGCTTCCATGTCGCTGGTTAGCCGCGAAAGGGTCACCCCGATGGGCTTCTTGTCGAAATAGCTCATCGGAAAACGCAAAGATTTGGCAAATAACTTCTTGCGAAGATCAACAACTGCAAGGTTGCCTGACATTGAAAAGGAGTAGCTGTAAAAGCCATCAAAAAGTATATTACCTGTCAATACCAGCGATAAAAAAAGTATTTGAGTCAATAAACCTTCAACATTTCCTGCAACAACATAGTTGTCAATTATATTCTCCACCAGCCGCAAAAAAAGAATACCGGCTAATGCCGTAACAGGAACAGAAGCAAGGCTCAGAAATAACCATTTCCTATGCGGTTTAAAGTACCGGCCAAACTTAATTAGAAGTTGCCAGTCGTTACCTCTGATTATTTTATTTATTAATTTGCTCATTTAACCGCACTGTTTTTTAAATTTCCCTCTTTTTGCAGATTTAATATATTACGGTAAAAGCCGGAACTCTCCATTAACTGTTTATGATTGCCCTGAGCTGTGATCCGGCCATCTTCAAGGACAATGGTAAAATCAGTTTTTTCCAGCACACTAATACGATTGCTGATAACAATTACACTTTTTGCAACATGATAATTTACAACCTCCCTGATCAGGAAACGCTCTGTTTCAGAATCCACTGCAGAAAAGACATCATCAAGTATCAACAGTTCACAGGAAGTGTAAAGAGCACGGGCAAGGCTTATCCGCTGTTTTTGTCCGCCCGAAAGCATAATCCCTTTCTCTCCTACCGGCGTTTTTCCCTGCATCGGCAAACGAGAAAGCTCATCGGCAAAGGCACTTTTATAGATCACATCTTCAAAGCTATCCCTGAAAAAAGATTTCTCAGATCCGAAAATCACATTATTTTCTATCGTATCGGAAAAAAGGAACACCTCCTGGGTTACCGTCTTAACAACCGATCTGATATCATCGCCTCTTAAAAAAGCAGCATCCTTTTCCCCAAAAAACACCTGCCCCTCTTCAGGTCTTAAGAATCCATTCAAGCAGTTGATCAATGTTGTCTTGCCCGAACCTACTTTCCCGGTAATTCCAATTATTTGCCCCGGCTCAACTTTAAAGGAGATATCTTTTAAAACAGGCTTCGAACCATTATGATAAGTGAAATGAAGGTTTTTAACAGTTATCCCATCTTTAAACAACTGCTCTCTTTCCTGTAGCGAAAGCGGCTCCCTGCCATCATCCACTCCTTTCCTGTTCATGATGGTTTGCAAGCTGTTTATACCGACAAATCCCTGCTGAAATACAGAAAGCAACCATCCCAATCCCATAATGGGGCCGGTCAAGAGTGTAGCATAAGCAATATATTCGGTAAGTTCTCCAATCGAAAATATACCTTTGATAACATAAATACCGCCGGCAAAGAGAACAACAATCTTAAGTATCTGCCCGAGACTGCCTAACAATGGTAAAATAAAAGATCTGACCCAGGTTATCTTCATTGTCTTGTCAAAAAGAGAAATATTCTCCTTATGAACCTCATCTTCAGCATATGAATAGATATTATAATTCTTGATAACATTGTTTCCCGAAAGAAATGAAACAGTTTTCCCGGAAAGCTTTTGCAGAATTTCCATTCTGTGATGAGTATTTTTAACCATTACTGCTATCCCGATACGAACAATGCTAAAAACCACAATTATCGGCAATATGCAATAAAGGGTGAGCATGGGCGACAACTGCCACATCTTATATGGAGTTATTGTTAATGACAGCAAAACATTTCCTATTTGCAAAACACCAAAACCGGTTATCATTCTAACTCCGTTAATATCATTGTTTACCCGTGAAATTATCGAGCCTGTCGGGTTCAGGTCATAATACTCCTTCCCAAAAGAGGTAAGCTTCCTGAACATCTCTCCTTTTATCTCTTTCTCAATCATCCGTGCAGGCACAAATACCAAAATTCTGGAAAGGGTCCTTACCAGGATCAACCCCAAAGCCAAACCTGCTATTATCAAAATATTTTCATAAAACCCTGCTCTTCCGGCAGATGAATGACTGCCAATCATATCAATACTTCGCTGTATATACAGAGGTATGGTCACCGAAACCCAAACGGTAAGTATCAGAAAAACAATTCCTCCGGCATACCACCAGCGGTATTGGTGCATATATTTTATTAAAAACTTTAGTTTTGAATGCATAACAGGCTTAACAAATCCTTTAGGCTTTCATAATTTCCTCCATTATATTTCTGAAGTAATTTTTCAGCATTTGTCACTCTACTTTCTATCACCTCCCTTACCGGTTCCAAAAAACGGCTTTCATCTTCAATACCTAAAAATTCCGATCGCTTTGTCAATCCTTTCAGAGCAATGGAATAAATATATTTAGCCACCTCCCCCGCATGAATATTACCGCTTGCGGCATTCATTCCTTTTACCGGCACAAGAGACCGCATCTCCCGCAATGATGTAATATCCCATCCTGAAATATACTCATAAATCTCTTCAAGGCATTCGCTATCATACAGTAATCCTACCCATAAAGCAGCAACTGCAGCAATATCATCAACACATCCGGCATCAGCTCCTCTCATTTCAATAAATTTCTTAAGCCGTACGTCAGGAAATACCGTTGACACATGAATATCCCAATCAGAAATAACCGGCTTTAAGTTATGCTTTCCATTCAAAAAATCCTGAAAGGTCATTCCTTCAGCAGACAGGTACTGATCATTGCGGTGAATAAAATACATTGGCACACATAGCAGGTAATCTACCCATCGCTCAAAGCCAAAATCCTCATCAAAGATGAAAGGTAAAAACCCACACCGGTCATTATCTGTATTGTCCCATATATGTGCGCGATAACTTAAATATCCGTTTGATTTTCCTGCCTTAAAAGGCGAATTTGCAAAAATTGCAGTAAATACAGGTTGCAATGCCTGTGCAACCCTCATTTTAGTAATCATATCCTTTTCACTGCCATAATCAAGGTTAACCTGTATAGCAGAAGTGTTAAGCATCATTTCCAATCCCAATTTTCCCTTTAATGGCATAAACTTTCTCATCCATGAATATCGCTCTTTAGGCATCCACGGCACATCCTCTGCTTTCGACACAGGGTCAACACCTAATGGCAAGCTGAATAATCCCAATAACTCACAAATTGAGTCCAGCTCCCTGAAATGATTTCTTAGTTCAGAAAAGGTTTCATTAACCGATTTGAAATTTTTCCCTGATAACTCATATTGTCCGCCGGGTTCAAGAGTAATTGATGCGTCCTCTTTTTCAAGTCCTATAATAATGTCTTTCTCCATAACCGGCTTCCACCCTTTTTTCTGCATCTGTTCAAAAATAGCATATATCCCCGGCGAAGTATTATAGCCAACCCGTTTAAAATTACCCTTCCTGAAAATAAACTTCTCATGTTCTGTCCCGACACCCCACCTTTCAGGCGGTTTACAACCTTTTTCAAAATATTCAATAAGCTGTGCTTTATTGTGTATCTCTTCTCTTTTCTCCGGCTCGGTCAATCTCATTAATGTTAACATCATAAAAATATAAAATAAAACAATTTCATTCTGTTTGCTAATCATCTTTTAGCAAAAGGTGAAGCTCGGGCTATTCATATATCATTTAGAGCTCAATATAACATCAAGTACATATCTTTCAACATGCCGGTTTTCTCCGATATAGGGAAAATCGTGCATTGAAAGCATTGCAGGCGCATTCAGCTCCACCACTATATAGTTATCAAGCGATGGAGTACAGCAGATATCTTTAATTATTATGTCAACACCGGCAATTTTCAATTCTGCAGACTTAGCTGCCTTTACGGCTATCTTCCTGTAAAAATCAGGCATATCATCGGTCATGTCAATACTGTCGCCTCCGGTACTTAAATTTGAATTCTTACGTAAATAAATTTTTTCTCCCTTTTTAAGTACACTGTCTGCCGAAAGTGATACTGCATTCAAATGCCTTTTAACCTCTTCGTCAATATCTATCTTTAACAAAGGATGCCTGTAATCTGTTCCGCGTCCTTCATTTTTTTTATCAATAAGCTGTTTTATTGTACTCTCCCCGTCTCCCGTAACATTTGCAGGTTCCCGAAATGCAATTGCCCTCACTTTATAATCAATGACAAGAAATCTATACTCTTTTCCATGAAAATACTCTTCTACAATCACCTTATCAGCATAATTAAATGCATTCTCAATAGCACCGGTAACTTCATCATATGTTTGCAGGTTGGTACTTACGGCTATTCCATGGTCAGTATTGACAGGCTTAACAACAGCAGGCAGTTTTATTTCATTCAATTTTTCAGGCAAATAACCATGTTGCAACAAAATTCCTTTGGCATGATTTATTCCACTCCTTTTTAAAAATTGCCGGGTTATCCATTTATCATCAGATATCCAATAAGCTATTAAGCTGTTAGCATCAGAAATAGTCCCTTCAAGAATAACAAAATCTTTACCATCATACCTTACCGATATCAGATTATTATCGGGGTCAATTATCTCCATTGGCAATTTCCGGCGAAATATTTCAGCAATAATCATCTGGGTGGTAGCCTCAAAATTCTCATATCCGGGAAGCGGGGAGAACTTGTTATCCTTCATAAAAAGGTCAAGCTCTTTATCAGATAAAACCTGTTGTTTTTCAAAGTAGCCCATTATATTATTTAAAATAAGTTACAAAGTAACTATAATCATCAGTGATTCTGTTATTTTAGAGGGCTATGTTGATTGAATCTTAATAATGAAGATGCCTGACTGAAGCAGTAAAGTATTTTATTTCACAAATTATTGACAAAAGTTTGCTACAAAATTCCTATAGACTACATCTGCAATTTGATAATAACCTTCTGTTGCAGGGTGCACGCCGTTAGTTCCGATTTTTTCTGTTTTAGCTGATCTGGTATTTACCTGTTTGTCTGCTTCAGGCATATTATTTTCTGAATCAAACTGCGAGGCAACATCCGTATACTCTAAAAAAGATTTATATGCAGGTTCATTGCACCAATCCTGATAAGCCCTATTCATATTAAGAGCTGTTACCACCATTCCGAATGTATCAGCATAACCTTTGCCTGTTGCTCCATAATTTGCTCCCATACCTCCACTTATTGACGGAACCTGAATACCCATAATTTTTATTTTGCATTGGGGATAATTGGCATGGATATGATCAATCAGCAATTTTGCGGTAGCTATCACATCCGAAAAGTCCGTTTTCCATTCTGTCTGTCCATTCCATGTGAGGAGAAAATAGATAACATCACATTTCCCATTCATATATTTATTTACATATTTCGGAAAATCTAACCGCCCTTTATCGGCTTCCCAAAAAGGATTTCCCGAATCGGCCTTAAATGAGCTGAATATAATAGATTCATCACCGTTGCCCGACTCTTTTGTCAAACCCTCCCTGGCCAACGGAGGAGCTGAACTTAAAGCAGAGATATATCCTTTCCCGGCAGTCAGGTTTACTTCCGAAACAGTATATTTAATCCCGTTGTTTATATAGACAGCTCCTATTGAAGGAGGTGACGAGACAGCTGAAACAAAAAACTTATATGCTTCTCTTCCTGCAGTTGCATAAGAAGACCAGGTCCAGCCGCCGTTACCCTCCCAGCCTGTTCCTTCTCCGGTTTTTCTCCCTAAAAATGAAATATTGGCCAATCCCGACCCTTCAGGATTACCTCCGGTACCGGTCAATCTCCTTGAAGCTTCCCGGCACCAGATACCTCCGGCAGTCAAACTATCCCCAACGCATAAAATATGTTTTTTTTCTGATGGAGAGCGGACTATATTTTTTGTAACAATAGTGCATGACTTAGAACCCAACACGGTTCCATCATCCGATTTTATCTCTATTTTAAAGGAAGAAGTGCCTGTATCATCTGTTGCCGGCAAGTACTCAAAATACCTTGGATACTGCTTTCCCTTACTGCACGAAACAACTATATTATAGATATAAGGATTGACCGCTTTAATCATACCTCTGTAAAACAGCTGGATAGTATCCCCTGCAATAGCATAGATTATGTCCGGTAAAACTATTTCAATGGCACTCTTTTGCAAACCGATACCGGGCTTTTTCAAGCTCTCATGCCCTGTTGTTCGGGAAGGAACAGGAATTATTTCCGGAGCTGTTTTTGAAAATACCGCGCCCGGCACAAAAGCCAGGCCTGTAGCCGTCACCCATGTAAATTTAATAAATTCACGTCGTTTAGTTTGGCAATGATAATCTGAAGAGTCCATATTATTTAGCTTTTTTGCTTAAGCGCAAATTCACGCTTTATCAGCATATATTTTATTATCTGTTTTATCAAAGTTTGAACAAACGATATAATAGTTTTCAAAGGTAATATATAGTTTACTCCTATTTTAA
>CAZLZJ010000069.1:0-10747 GCA_964563975.1 uncultured Prolixibacteraceae bacterium | reverse complement strand
GTATAACATCGGTAAATGATTCAACTATCGGTATCCTTTATGAAAGTAGTCAGGCCGATATCGTTTTTCAAACTGTATCATTACAATAGTTCGTTAAAGTTTTAAGCGGCCATAGTGCCGTATAATATAAGTTCTCTGACATATTTGTTATTTTTTGCAGAGTATGGGTAAATACCAAACACGTCAAAAAATCGATTTAACATTAAGATGTTGTGATTCATTGTTTTAATATCAGCCATTGAGAATGCTCCTCTTTCTTTTTTTGGTATGCTTAACCAATGGATTGCCTTTGCAATGTTAATCGAAGTGAGAGAGGCATTGAATTGAAAGTGGAGTTTGTTTTCACTTCTGGCCTGTGAGTCATTCAGTCCGGTATGTTGTTTCCCATCGCGATAAAGAAATTCAATCTGGAAACGGCTATGATAATAGAGCAGCACATCACCAGGATCCATTGAAATGTCGGTAGAGAAATATAGCTTACGGGCATCTTTCCCATTTGCTTTTGAATATGTGACATGAACCACAAGAATGTTACGTTTAAGAGCTTTGGAATAGACTTCTGTTGCGTATATGAGTGACTCCTTATCCTCTGAGATAAAAGTAAAGTAGTCTTGATCAATGTTGCTGGTATCTATTTTCCCGGTATATTTTCTTGGTCTGCCTCGTTTCCCCGTGAGCGGGGCTTTGCTGAGATATCTAAGGTCAGCATCATCCCTTAGTCTGCTGACCAGATGCATATCTAAAGAAATAATCTTGTCCACGAAAGACTTTTTGGAGAACCATGCATCGGCAACCAGGTACTTTGATATTGATTTTAAGGTATCCTTTCTTTCGGAGATTACTTCTGCATACCAATCAGAAAGGCTTTGATCATCAGAGTTAATTGTTTGAACAGCTTCAAGGTGAAAAGCAGTATGGTTATCAATATCAATGGCAGCTAAGCCACCAATTTCCAAACCCCACTTAGCCTTGCCGGCACAACCTGACCCAGCCTACACCGGGAGTCTTCTTCCCGGATTTTGACACATAGCCTGGATCAAAGGCTATAGCATACCTTCCGCTCCCTTGTGATAAGGTGAGCTCTTTATTAAAGGTCAGAAAATCAAAACGTTTTTCAAACTGCTGGCGATATCGCTGTTCTTTATATTTTCCATATCTTGCAAGCTGTAAGAAATTAATTCTTCCACGTATAGACAAAAACAGGATGAAAATCTCTAAAAGAAATGCTTTTCTCCACCTATTAATATTTGGTAATTTGTCCATCATACTAGAAATGAGTACATTATAAGGTTTTTGTTCCCTGATAGTTATAATTTAAACAGATTATGGTTAATCTATTAAATTACTGATTATCAGGGATTTAACCAAATTATTTCACCATTATTTATTAACTATTTTATTAACATTCAAATACTTATATTATACTTTAACGAACTATTGGTTAATAAATGGCAATAAATTATGTACTATAAAGAACCTGTAAGCCGATATCTGTACAGATAGTTGCCTATTTTTCTCGCTACTGTAACCATTTCAGCATAAGGCTTATCGCAAATATCAATGAAGCCAATTTGATAATTTTCACCATCAAACCGGGCAGTAACAACCTGATCTGCGTACATAAACCAATGAACCCCGACAAACAATGGGCTTTCAAGCGCCTCATTCACATAGTTTGCATATACGCGCCCTCGTTGTTTTTGATTTAATACTGATCGTAGACCGGTGTGCAATAAGCCCCGGTCCAGCGCACCAAAATGGAATTCTCCAACGATAACCGGCTTGTCAATATTTCCGGGTAGCGTAAAATCTGAAATTGTATACTCATAGCGATTAATGCTGATTACATCACAGAATTTTGCCGCTGCTGCCAATGCAATTTCATAATTTACATTGGTCCTGCTTCCAAGATATAGTTTATTTGGAGCAAGTTTCTTTAATTCTTCTTTTACCACCCTGTAATAGGTTTCCATCACTCCGGGATTGGGATTGTTAACAGAAAAATCCAATTCGTTATCTACAAAATATCCTATGCACCACGGATCGTTTGCAGTATTTTCGATACCTCCAAACGGACTGTTTCTGATTCTCCCCTTCAAAAAATTACTTGAGCACATTGCCCGAAATGCTACTTCGTCTATAGTCGATGGCATTTCTTTTGGTATGCCTGATGAAAGTAACACTGTGTAAGGAGTTTTCTTCTTCCCGATTATATAAGGATCGCCGCCGGCTATCGTATTAATGCCCCAACTCCGAAGTCTTTTCAGAATTACATCGGTTGCGCTTTCACGGGGAGAAGCATCCCAACTGTTACCATATTTTCTCAAAAGATTCGTTAAAAGAAAATCTCCGTTTTCCGGAACCGTTGTAAAATAATTCTCCCGCCCCTTAATATTGGTAGTTTGTGAATATCCTACACCTACAATTCCCTGTGACCAGAAAAGCCTTCCCTCAGGATCAACAAACCACCATTTATTCTGGTGTTTCTGGACCCGGAAATGTCCTGTGGCCTGAAGTAACGGTCCGGATTTCCAGCCTCCATACTGGTCCCTGTCATCCGGACCGGGATTTGCTTCCAGATCCCTTTCTTCGGACATTCTTTGCAATATAATGTCCTCATTGGATTTTGTTTTGCCGGGCCAGTCTTTATGTATGTACTGACCGAATTGATCAACAAACGGGAAAAAATCATTCCTGAGTGTGGTTTCACTTGCTAAATGATAATCTCCAATTGCTCTGATATTATCAATTGAAAAGACATAGTCCTCATTTGATTTTGTCTTGTAGATTCTTATATCAGAAATATTTTTTAGGTCAAGTACATCCCAACGGTGAAGAAAACCACCGGGCAATCCTCTCATCCCTGTCAGGTATTTATTTACATATGCTGGCAGACTGTCCAACGAGCGTGCAAATGTTATAAAGAGTGTGTCAGTTTCCCCCGGTTCAAGCCAAACCAGATTTCTATAAAAGAATTTGCCAGGTTCCGAATTAACATGGACTTTCTCATTGTAACATTGAGCCAGGATTCCAATACCTGTAGAACCAAGATTTGTTACATCCATAGCTATACCAAGGTAATCAGACAGATCCCTTGGAACCATTGTAAACTTAACAGAGGGATAATTTTCTCTGTATCCGAGTGTTACCCTTAATACATGATTGTTCCCTTCCTGCATCGTTTTCACTTTTGCATCCTTTAACTCAATATTTTTGATAGCTAAGGAGTTTTCAAAATCAAAAAGCACTAAAGAATGATTATTTTGGGAAAACGCATTATATACGGATATAGAAGAAATAATCACAAAAAGAGAACAAATAAATTTTTTTGAAAAAATAATCTTCAGTATCATAGTAGATATTATTTAGCGTGTTAATAAAAGCCGGAAAACCGAAATCAAAAGTCCTGATTCGATCAATCCTTCTTAATACCCTGGATTTTGTTCCAGAACAGCTTCAGTATTCCTTTCAATTTCGCTCTGAGGAATAGGCCATTTTTCAACACGCTGGAGCATTTTATATGTGTAGAATCTACCGTTATAATGAGGATTGTATTTCTCATTCCTGTCTATTAGTTTTTTAGTTCTCAACAGAGTTAATAATCGCCTTTCTTCATAGCATAATTCTCTTAGCCTTTCATCCAGGATATAGTCAATATCTACATTGGCAGGAGAAACAGGAGCAGCATTGGCTCTATTTCTGACTATATTGATATCGGCAGCCGCTGATATCTGATCTCCCTTTCCAAGATAGGCTTCAGCCCTCAATAAGTAGGTTTCAGCTAATCTCATAACATAATTATCTGTAAAAGAACCATTAGCTGAAGTATGGGTGGCTCCGGGAAATGGATTATTGGAAATTGTTTCAATCGGAAAATCATTGAAAGGCACATATTTTGTCCAATAAGGACGCCAGTATTGGTTAAATTCTCCGGGAGTTAAAATCGCATCGTCCGCCACAATCTTTTTCCCGTAATAAGCTGAAGCCGGATTATCTGCTACCATATCACGTAGTATGTTATATTGCGAATTCCTGATATCATTGGCATCACCTTCCCATATGGTATAGTTCATATGATCGCATGAAGACGCAAATCCAACGGAACGACCTCCGTTTTGAGAAGAAGGTCCGAAAAACAACGGCTTATTATCTTTACCAACAAGACTCCAATACCAGGGACTAAACATACGTGTCATCAGATAATTGTCTCCTCCGCCACTCACGTTATATTCATATTGGCTTACCCATATAGCTTCCGCATTAAGTCCTCCTTTCCCATTCCGGTTCTGATTGTTACGCCTGAACATGTCCCAAAATACATCTCCCGGTTCATTTTTATGAGTACCAAATCTTTGAGTCATAAGAGAATAGTTGGGATCATTAATTACTACCGATGCCGCCTTTATAGCGTTATCCCAATCTTCATTAATAATATAAGCTTCAGTCAGCAGATGATTTGCAGCCGCTTTCGTCAACCTGCCGTCTTCTTTCAAATCAGTTACATAAGGAAGATATTCTTCAGCAAAATGCAGATCATCCAGTACCTGGGCCCAGACTTCAGCGGCTGAAGCCCGGACAAAATCTCTTTTAGGTGCAGAGATTTCCTCAAGTACAATGGGTACTCCACCAAAAAAAATACCCAAATCATGATAGGCAAGAGCTCTGAAAAATCTGGCTTCCGCCAATAAAGTATTCTGCTTTATTTCATTTGTAAAAGATGCATTCTGTAATCTGTTTATTATAACATTAGCATCAAAGATCATTCTATAGTTATTTTGCCAATAATATAATACTAAGCCGGATTCAGGTATTATACTTTCACAGTCAGCACGGCTTATCGGATAAAACATATACAGATTATCTGCCTGTGTTCCCATAACCGGTTGTATCATATCCACATCGGCATTAGCAATAAAAAAAGTTCTATGGTTATGATACAGGGTTGCAACTGCGGAATTGAACTGTTCCAGTGTAACATAGGAATTATTCGTGGAATAGAAATCAAGTGGGACTTCTTCAAGCCATTTATTTTCATCACATGAAATTGATCCAAGTAATATTATTGTGATGAATAAAACACATCTAATTTTTTTCATATCAGTACTTTTTAAAATTCAACATTTAATCCTAATGAGTAACTCTTCATAACCGGAAGTCCTGGATTGATACCACGACCCGTTTCCGGATCCCAGCCTTCCCATTTAGTCAAGGTAACTAAATTTTTACCGCTGATAAATGCTTTTAAATTCCTTAAGGCTAGTTTGTTAATCAGATTTTTATTGAAAGTATATGAGAGGGTTATATCCTGTAACCTTATAAAATTTCTCTGATCATAAACACGGCCTCTGTATGATCCACCTCCGTCTAAACGAGTATATTTGGCATTAGGATTTTCAGGCATCCAATAATCCCATGCTCCTTTTGGACCATTTTTATGAGTAATCTCCTGGAAATCTCTCCACGCCACACCTGGTCCTGCAAAAGCTTTGTAATAGTCTTTCCCCCCCTGGATGGAATTGATGAAGCAATACATGCTGAAGCTTTTAAATCGCAATGTGTTTATAATTCCAAATCTATAAGAAGGGTCCTGGTAACCTAATATTTTTCTATCATCAGTTGCCGAAAATTTACCATCATTATTCTGATCAACAATTTTATATGTACCTGGTAGAAATCCGGTAGGAATATTGCCTTCCAACTGGTCAGATATCTGCCACATTTCACCTGTGATTTCATAATCATAAATGACATTCTTAGGCTGTCCTATAAATAATAAATTGGCTACTAAGTCCTGTTCGGTCCCATCACTATCAACACCTAAAATAGAAACAATTTTATTTCTATTTCTTGATAAATTGAATGATGCATCCCAACTAAATTGAGATTTTTTTACTATGTTACCGCTAAGAGAAACTTCAATACCGTTATTGTGAACCTTTCCAATATTGGTAACAATACCTTCAAACCCTGTCATCTGTGGCAACTGAACAAAATAAAGAATATTAGTAGTGTTTGTAGAGTAATACTCAAACGAACCACTGAATCTTGAGTTTAATACGGCCAAATCCGTTCCTAAATTTAATCCGGTAGTTGTTTCCCAGCCGAGCTTATCGTTAGCCATTTTAGATATCCATTGCCCCATTGTAGCCATCTCCCCGTCGCCGAACACCACCTGCGGGGTTAAAGAAACTACATCTTTAGTGTCATATCTTTTTACTCCCCTTCGACCAGTACTGCCATATGAGGCTCTTAATTTCACATAGATCGTTTTCTTCAATTCTTTTAAGAAATCCTCATCACTTGGCACCCATGCGAACGCAATTGAAGGGAATATACCTATTTTATTTTCTACGCCAAATCCTGAAAATCCATCCCTCCTTATAGTTCCGGTAAATAAGTATTTCTTTCGGAAATCATACGACATTCTTACCATAGAGTAAACACTGGATTCTTCTTCTGCTCCGGAGTTCAGCAAAAACAAAGTCGGGTTACCTGCTTCAAGACTATTAAATCCTAAAGTTTTATTTGTAAAATTCTGCGCAGAAGCATCAGTATTGGATATTTTGTAATTATCAAGACCGTAAACAAAAGTTAAATTGATAGAGTGCATATTTCTAAATGCCTTCGTATAATTAAAAATATTATCAAGCGACCACACATATGATACGCTTGAATTCTTATATCCATAACCGGTGAACTCAGCTCCCCAGGGATCAAACCTGTTGTTAAAACTTGTCAGGTAATTTTGAGAATAATTAATTCTATAATTGAATCCTTCTAAAAAGGGCAGCTTAATATCTGTGTGAATATTCCCAAAGACATTAAACCGTTTATCTTCGTCTTCTTGTTGAATTATCAGAAACGGGTTTATCCCAATATTATATCCGCTTGGATTTAGTTCATAATTACCTTCTGAATCATATACCGGAGCCCAGGGTTGCATAGTAAATATGGAATTATCAGAAACAGTATAATCAGGTTCTACCCCCGAATAATCGCTCGATGTTAGAAAGGACTCAATCCCAAGGTTCAGCCAATCATTTATTTTTGAATCAAGATTAATCCTTAAATTATACCTTTTATAAGTATCATTTTTTACAAAACCTTTAGTGTTATTCAATCCCGCAGAGATAAAATAACCAAATCCCTGATTCCTTCCCCTGATATCAAGGTTAGAGGTTTTAATATATCCATTACCTGTTAACATTCCAAACCATTCATTTTCAACTCCGTTGGCGTATCCTTCACGTATTTGAGGCGTGAACAGATAAGGAGATATGCTAAAATTGGGATTCGGTTGAAGATAGTCAGGACCAAGCCTGCTGCCTTTATCCCATAAAGCATCTAAAATAAATTTCTCAAGTTCTTCTCCATTCATCGGGACCATCTTATTAGATGGAACCTGCATTGTAAATTGACTGGAAAAGCTTATTACAGGCTTTTCTGAAATAACACCCTTTTTTGTTGAAATGAGTATTACTCCGTTGGCTGACTGAGATCCATAAATGGAAGCAGAACTTACATCTTTAAGAACCTCAATGGATTCTATATCACTTGGGTTAATATCAATTAAATTACCCCTGTAAATAGCTCCATCAACAACAAGAAGCGGAGCATAATCCGATTGGTCCTCAGAAAGGGTATTTATTCCCCTGATTGTTATGTTAGGTTCCTCACCTGCTTTCTCTACTATACCAACGTTTAATCCGGCAACAGTTCCCTGTAAAGCCTGTCCAATACTCACATTTGGTAATTCAAGTATTTGATCTTTAACTTTAACCTGCGACAAAGAACCAGTTAAGTCGCTTTTCTTCATTGTCCCATAACCAACAACTACAACCTCATCCAGTCCTACTGCCGATTCGTCCATAATTACATCGATTTTTGGCAATGTTCCTATAACAATCTCCTGGGTTCTCATACCTATAAATGAGAATGTAAGACTGTTAACTCCCTGAGGAATTTCAATACTGTATTTACCGGAGACATCCGTTAGTGTACCTATAATTGATCCGGTTACAACAACGTTTACACCAGGCAAAGGTGTACCATCTTTGTCGGTAACAGTTCCGGTTATAATTCGTTGCTGAACTTTTGAACCCGATTCTGGTGATTCTTCATGAGGAACAATAACGATCTGATGATCGCTATTGATAAATCTAACATCATTAGTGAAAATTTTTTGTAAGATTTCCTTTACAGGCTTCCTGTTTACTTCAATATCAATCTTTCTTTGTACATCAATCAGATCATGATTATACAAAAAATAATATTCACTGACTTCTTCAATTTTACTAAGGACATTTTCAATCGACGCATCCTTCATTTTAAGAGAAATCTTTGAATTCTGCGAATATCCGGGGACAGCAGCCAGATTCATTAATCCAAAAAAAAACAAAAAGATTGAGATTTTCATGATTAGGAGTAGTGTGTGCCAATTACTATAAGGTCCTTCCGCCGTATAGTAATTACGATTTTTTTTCATACCTTTGAAAGTGTTAGGGTTAATAAATTGAATTATTGCACTAGTAAAAGATTCTGTTAACCATTAACCGGGAGGAAAGGTGTTACCGCACTTTTCCTCTTTAGTTTTATGATTAATTTGAATAGGTTCAGTTTTGTACCATAGGCATTTTTTAGGTTGCTATTAAATGTAGTTTAATTCAATTGCTGATTTTTAGAATATATGATTATCTTCTTTTTAGGAAATGATCCATCAGGCAGAGGGTATCTTACTTCTTCCTTGAACGTTATTGGAGCGCTTAAACGAAGCAACTTGAGAATTTCCTCCAGGGATTCTTCCTGGAATGTTGCGTGGTATTTGTAATTCTTCAGGTTGTCTCCTTTAATCTCAATATCCACATTATAGATCAAACTTAATGTATTCAACACTTTTTCAAGTCGTTCATTCCGGAAAATAAGCTTACCATCTTTCCAGGCGATGAACCTGTATGTATCTTCGTTACTAGTCAGATGTTCTCCGGTCTGCCTGTTATAAATAAGGTTTTGATCCGGAATAAGTTTTGCAATTACCTTTGAATTCTTATTGTCGGATTCAGAAATAGAGACTTCACCAGAGACAAGGGTCACTTCACTTATGGGATTTAAATCAAATTCCTGAACCCGGAATTTTGTACCGGTAGCTTTTACTTGTAAAGTTGGAGTCTGGACTATGAAAGGTCTCGAAACATCACTTTCTACTTCAAAATATGCCTCTCCCTTCAGGGAAACTATACGATTATCGCCAGTGAACTTAACCGGATATTTCAGGCTGCTTCCCGAATTTAACCAGATCAGGGTTGAATCCGAGAGCCTGAACGAAGACCGAGTTCCACGTGCGGCAAAAACTTCATTGAAAACAGCATCGGTACGATCCGGATTAGCTGGTCTGAAATACAACAAAAGCAATACACTTATAAATAAGGGAATTAATAAAACTGCGGCTATCCTTTGCCAATAGAACCAGAATGATTTTTTGGACGATGCTTTATGGACCCGGTGGAGAACTTTTTCAAAAGCCAGAGGAGTATTGATCAATTCTGATTCACGGTCAGAAGCATCCCATATGTTTTTTACCTGTTCAAAAAAATTATTATTTTCATAAGATTTCTCTATCCACTGTCTCAGTTTCTCTTCTTCTGAGGGTTCCGTCAATCCTGCAACGCTTCGTGCAATCAGGGCAAGAATTTCTTCCTGGTAGTTTTCCATCTTTAAGTTGTTACAATATTAACTCGTATACATTTTAAAGACAGTCCAGAAATAAAAAGCCACATCAGAGATCAGAAAAAAATTGGAACTTCCCTGGACTACCGCATGATGTTAATTGTGAATGACAGATTCTTTTTGCTTCTTCTGGCGTGACGGTTTCTTAAAGGGAGCTCGCGACGTACTGAATGGTTTCAGTTCATAAGAATTTAGAAAATATCAGAGTAGCCAATTTAACTCCTTCAGGAAAAATAGTCTTTTAGATAATTCCGAAGAGATGCAAGGGCTTTGCCAATATATACTTCAATTGTTCGTTCCGAAACATTCATTACTTTAGATATTTCTTTATATTTCATGCCTTTATACCTATTCATCCTAAAAGCTTCGGACATTTTTCCGGGCAGTTTCGCTAACGCCTTATCAATTTGTTCCTGAAGTTCTGACTGAAGGAGATAATTGTCTGTGCTATTTTCAAACAAGGTGGACCTTTCGCGTGCGTTGCTGCTGTAAATACTTATAATTTTTTTATGCTTTAACCAATTTATAGATTTATTTTGTACACTCTTTAGGAGATAAGATTTTAATGAACTGTGAATGTGTATTACTTCATGATCCTCCCACAATTTCACAAAAATCTCCTGAACAATATCTTCGGCATCAGCGAGTTCACGGGTAAATTTCATAGCAAACATCACAAGATCTTTATAGTATGCAGAAAAAATAATAGAAAACGCTAAAGCATCTCCTTCTAATAACCTATTTATTAGTATTTTTTCAACCGAAGAAAGAAATCTGGTCATTTTAGTCCTGCTGTTCCTTTTCAAATATAAAATAATAAATTCATTTACCGCATGTATATTCCGAAATTAATTGACCCCTCATTCCGGACAATTGACCCCCCATTGAGGAAGGTTTTCAACTGACATTCCGGCAAATTGACCCCCTTGGTGATCGTTAAGATTTTTCTTTATCATGGATTTTCATCGCACCATGCAAAGCCCGCGAGGTGGGGATTTATAGGCGAGCAAAACAAATAATGAAA
>CAZLZJ010000068.1:0-11313 GCA_964563975.1 uncultured Prolixibacteraceae bacterium | reverse complement strand
TAATTATGAAGAGTTGCTAAATTTACCTGCCGGTAAAAAATATTGGAACACTACACTGACTCCCCTGCTCGACAATGGGAAAGTTATCTATATCATTGGTATTTGTCAGGATATCACAGACTATAAAATAACCGCAAATGCTTTGCAGGAAAGTCGTAAATCATATCAGCTCCTTTTAGAAAATCTTAACGAAGTAATTTATATTCTGGACGATAAAGCTGTCATTAAATATATATCTCCAAATGTTAAACAACTGGGAGGTTATAAACAGGAAGAGCTGATCGGAAAACAATATGTGGATCTTGTGTACCCTGCCGACATAAAAGGCCGTTTAGATCAATTTAAAAGTATAGCCGGCGGAGTGAGCACTCCTTCGGAATACAGACTGCTGAAAAAAGATGGGACACATTTATGGGTAAGGACTAACCCAAAGGCTGTCAGAAAAGATAATGGTATTATAGAAATACAGGGCACCCTGGTAGATATAACAGACCGCAAGCTGGCTGAAGAGAGCTTAAGTAACAATATAACTCATCTCAAAAGCCTGGTTAGTATCCTTCAGTTTCATACAAAAAAGACAGAAGACTTTCTAAATTATGCTTTGGAGAAAGCTATCGAATTAACAGAAAGCAAACTGGGATGTATCTATATTTATGACGAGGATAAAAAGGAACTGAGGCTGAACTCCTGGTCTGAAAATGTTATGAAAGAGTGTAGCATTGTCAATCCCGAAACTGTATTTCAGCTTAAAAAAACCGGTGTGTGGGGTGAGGCGGTAAGAAGCAGAAAAGAGATCATTGTTAACGATTGCCGGACTTCTGAATTTTTCAAAATAAACTATCCCAAAGGGCATATAATTTTAAATAAATTTCTGATGGTGCCAGTGCTCAGCAGCAATAATGTTGTTGCTGTCATAGGAGTTGCAAATAAAAAGAGTGACTATGGAATTAATGATGTTGTACAGCTTAGAATTTTACTTGACGGAATATGGAAAGAGGTAGATAGAATCAGAAGCAGGGATGCACTTATGCAGTCTGAACAAAATTTTAAAACTTCAATTGCCGAATCTCCACTTGGTATAAGAATTCTAGACAAAGAGGGCAGAACCTTATTTGTCAATAAAAAATTCCTTGAACTTTATGAATTCAAAGATCTTAAAGAGTACAATTCGGCAACAACAAAAAAAAACCATAACTATGAAAGCTATATGCAGTTTGAGGAGAGAAAAAAATTTAAACAACAAGAAGGAAAAGAAGATGATTATGAGATAAACATAAAAACAAAAAGTAATAAGATCAAATATCTTAAAGTAATCTACAAAGAGGTTCAATGGAACGGAAGCAGTAATTACCAAATGATTTATCAGGATATTACCGAACAAAAAAAATTAACAGAAGAGTTGCTGAAAGCTAAAGAGAAAGCTGAAGAAAGTGATCGCCTTAAATCAGCATTCCTTGCCAATATGAGCCATGAAATTCGTACACCAATGAATGGTATCATGGGGTTTGCCGAATTATTAAAAGAGAGCGAGAATATAGATAACAGTACCAGAAAAGAGTATATCAACCTTATTGAAAAAAGTGGCCGGCGTATGCTTAATATCATCAACGACCTGGTTGATATTTCAAAAATTGAATCAGGGCAGATGAAAATCAATATTAAGCCTTCCAATATTAACACTCAGATGGAATATCTCTACAGTTTTTTTAAACCTGAAGTGGAGGCTAAAGGCATGGAACTCTTTTATGAAATGGAGCTGACTGAAAAAGAGGCTGTTATAAATACTGATAGTGATAAATTATATGCTATTTTAAGTAACCTGATTAAAAATGCTATTAAATATTCAAAAGAAGGATTTATTAAATTTGGATACAGGAAAAAAGAAAATTATCTTGAATTCTTTGTAAAAGATACCGGTATCGGAATTCCTGAAAAAAGACAAAAAGCTATATTTGAACGTTTTATACAAGCTGATATTGATAATAAAATGGCTTTGCATGGTGCAGGGTTAGGTTTAGCCATATCAAAGGCATATGTTGAGATGCTTAAAGGCCAGATACGGGTAGAAAGCAAGGAAAAGATTGGTTCAACATTTTATTTCACACTTCCGTATAACAAAGATTTTGATATTGAAACAGAAAAACAAAAAGACATTCAGCTAAATAATAAACAATACAATTTCCAAAAAATGAAAATTCTTATTGTAGAGGACGACGAAGTATCATTTATCTTACTAAAATATATAATTAATGAATTTAGTAATGAGATAATAAATGTAAAATCGGGAAAAGAAGCAATTGAGATGTGTCATAACAACCCGGATATCAATCTGATACTTATGGATATTCAAATTCCGGGAATGGATGGTCTGGAGGCTACCAGAAAAATTCGTGAGTTTAATAAGGATGTCATTATTATTGCACAAACTGCTTACGGACTAACAGGAGACAGGGAAAAATGCATTGAAGCCGGTTGTAACGACTATATATCCAAGCCCATCAATAAAAGAGTACTGTTGGGCTTAATGGAAAAATATTTGGAACAAAATGAAAATTAATCTTTTATCCGGCCTTCCTGAAGAATAATCGATTTGGTTGCATAACTGACAGCTTCACCGGGATTGTGAGAAACCAGAATTACTGATTTACCCTTTTTATGGAAATCTCCAATAAGTGATATTATGATTGCACTGTTATCAGGGTCAAGATTACCGGTTGGTTCGTCAGCCAACAAAATATCAGGATTAGCAATTATTGCACGTATAAAGGCTGTTCTCTGTTTTTCTCCCACACTTAATTCAGAAGGGTATTTATTTCCCAAAGGGAGGATTGAGCACTGCTCCATATATTTATGAATCTCTCTTTTTGTTACCAATTTAGGAGCTACTATTTTAATATTCTCAAAAACAGTCAGGTACGGGAGCAGATGAAACTGTTGAAAAACAAACCCAACATTGATTCTTCTGTACTGTTCAGACTCTTTTCTGTTAAATGAATAAATATTTTTTCCTCCGAATAACACCTCACCCGAATCCGGCCGGATCAAACCACCGATTGTATGTAGTAATGTCGACTTTCCACTGCCGCTGGGACCGTTAACAACAATGAAATCTGACCTGTTTACCTTAAGCGAAACCTCATTGAGAGCAGTAAACAGATTATTCTCTTTTTTATAAATCTTGGTTATTTTATTAATCTCTAACATCACCCGGTTTTAAATTTAAAATTTTTTACAACTCCCAATATTCCAGGTTACTCTTTACTAAGAGTAGCGGCAGCATCTACCTGTGTAGCTATCAGAGCCGGTATCCAGCCGGATAAAGTCCACAAAATAGGGAATATCACAATTACCTTGCCCAATATCTTCCAAAGAGGTTTAATATCGTGAGCTGTAAAACGGAATATTTCACTTCCAAAATATCCTGCAATGAAGGTTCCTGCAAAAAAGCCGATTATGGTACCGGCAAATCCTAATATAAATGCCTTCGCCATAATAATCAGCAAAATATAATATTTACTTTTACCTGTTGCTTTCATAATTCCAATTTCATGACGCCTGGTAATTACATTGGAATAGAATAAAAAACCTGATATAAGCAATGCTGAAATAATTACAAAAGGAATTATAAAAGAACCATACTTATTCATCATCAACCTTTGATTTTCCCGTGCATCAGCAATATTGCCGATTTCTGCAACCTCCAAATCAGTAAACATCGCCTGAACCTGGCTTCTGGCATTTTTGATCCTGCCATCGTGACAAACACAACCAAGAGCTTCTATTTTATTTATTTGTCCCTCCATTCCCAAAATCTGTTGAAGGTCTTCTAAGTAAAATGCAACTCCCTGATCAAGCATTCCTCTGCCCTCCTCCATTCGCTTAGCTATTGTAAAATCATACATTTGACTATCTTTGCCTTTAATCCTGAACCTCTCTCCTTCAGGAATATTTTTTGAAATTAACGATCCAACATGAACCGTTCCTTTAGCAACATCAAATCCCATGATCTCCTGTCGTGATAAAAAACGCTGAACCGCTTCATCTTTATACCCTGCAACAAGTATCTGATGCCTCGATCCATTGGGATCAACCCAGTCGGGGTACTTTAGCTGCAAAATACCTGTCAGATGCCTGACTGCATCAAATGTTTTAGATTCAGCCATGACATCTACATAACTTTCAGGAAACACAGGAGTATCATTTACAGAAAAGAAATCTATCAGGTTTGTGCCTTTTGGATAAATATAAAGGTTCAGCCCCTGTTCTCTCATTATTTTGCGTGTTTCATTTTCACTGGCTTTACTTAGTGAAAAAATTGCCACGGAAACTGTTGCTGCCACAATAACTGTAAGTAAAATTATGAAAGAGCCCGTTCTCCTGTAATACATCTCTTTAAATATCAGTTTTATGGGATTCATCTTATATCTTTTTTTTATTGTTTTTTAATATCCGGACAGTTAACAATACGATAGTAACAATAATGATAATTCCTGTAATGATGATGGAAATCTGTAATGAATTATCCTCCTTCATCTCCAAAATTTCAGGCTGATATACATTCAAACCGTCTCTTTGATCAATAAGCCATTTTGGAAGAGGACGTAAGTTTAAAGAGTCATATATTATGGAATCCTGCTTCATCTACTTGTGCAATAGATAAGGATTTGCATCCAGAATTGCATTTACCAATGCAGGTTCGGGATTTTCCCAGTCGGCCTTACAAAGAATACTGATCCCCGGCAGATTATCCTTTATAAGACAACTGCAATCAGCTGAAAGAAAATCTATCATCAAATGAATATTCTCCTCAATTATACCTTTCCCTAACAATGGCTCAAGTGCCCTGAAACGCCCGAAAACACCAAAAAGCATTGGTTCATTAATCTCTTTAAGATCACTTTCAACATTAAGAAGTAACGAAACTAAATGGCTCTCCCCGATACTGCTCCTCTCTATTTCAATTAAAGTAACAATATTACGAAAAGGAGATCTATCCAAACTCTTTGTTATTGTCTCCAATCCCTTTTTATCTTTTTCACTGTTTCCGCATTTCAAGTATAGCATAACAGTAAGCCTGCCGGTCATCAGCTCCTCCACAACCTTTTCTCTCAAAGGAGAGCTGTTTAACCCGTTTATTGACTTAAAATCTTTATACTCCTCAAAAAGCCTGTTACCGTAATATAATGCATAGTAAGGATTGTCAACACCTGTTTTAACTTCTGTATTAAAAATAATATTTGCACTTTTAGTCCACTCTTCCAACATTTTATTTTGCCTCATTGCTTCAGCACCCGGATTCCCATTATGATAATACACCAACCTGTACTTGTCGGCAAATGAATTAAGCAAAACCCATTCAGAAACCTTTGTGGTACATGCCATACCTAAAATGGCAGCTATCAATATTAATTTCAGATAAAAAGATTTCATAATAACTACTTTATTGACAGATCTTCCTGAATAAGTTCAACTCCACAAATCAGAGATTTACCCAATCTCGGGATCAACTCAATTTCCATTTTACTACCTGCTTTAATCCCATAAAAAGGCTTAATTATCTCTTTGTCGGGTTTGCCCGCCTCGCCGGCTATATCAACATCTTTTGCCACCAGTTCTCCTTGTATTTTAATATCAAAAACTCTTTCTCCCGCTTTTTTATTTTCAAGCTCAGAAAAATATAGCTTTACTGTATAAAAAGATTCCGGCGTCTGCTTTTCTTCAGCCAATCCGATCTCAATTTTATTAACATTGATAAGTGCGCTTGAGCTAACCCAGTGAGTTTTTTCAGAGATCACTGAAAGTGGCTCTTTCCTAATCTTTTCAACCCCAATTGAGTCGATAGTGATCGGAATCTCCGGGGGTGCACCTGAAACATAAGGGAACTCAAACCACAATGTGTTGTCGTCAGAACTCCTGTCTCCGGGAGCATTAAAATTAAGCCCAAGTTGTTTTATCGGCTTACCGTTCCACTTATAATCACTATTGGTCCAATACGACATCCAGGGCATATTTATCAGAGCCAGGGAAGTCTGATTCTGATATGCACATTGACATGTCCTGGTGAAGTCGGGCGAATTCAGCACTCCATCAGCAGCAATAAGATTAGTTGAACAGCCTGCCTTCCAGCCTCCCAAACTTCCTGTGCCCTCAAAAGTTTCCAGATTAATAAATCCGGCTGAAGCGGATCTGAATGTAAGCAAATACTCACTTGCAGCAACATAACCGCAACCATATTCACGTTTAAACCTCCATTTCAGCTCTTCTCCCGTAATTGGATCTGTCTCAACAAGAGGATCTCCGGTTAACAGATAAAATCCTTCACCATTAGTATATATTTTGTCATTATGAATTATCGGAGGATTGCTGTATTTCATCTCCTTATCCCATATTTTCTGTTTAGTAGCCACATTGTAGGCAATCATCCTTTTGCCCTCCTCCCCGTTTAACATATCACGCGAAGGCCTTGTTGCCTGCAGAAGCAGGTTATACTCGGCAGAGTACCCAAGCCATGTGCCAAAAATATCATCTTTCTCCTCATAAATTATTTCACCTGTTCTTACATCAAGATAAAGTAATCTTGTTCCATCAGGAAGAGGCTCTCCCCTTCTTCTTAACTTAGTTTCAAAATATTGAGGCAGCTTATCCATACAAAATAAAACCCCGTCACCTACAATTACAGAGTTATGAATAAATCCATGATTAGCACTGATATTCCAAAGCCTTTCACCTGTATAGCGGTTCAAAATAACCAGCTCTCCTGAAGCCGACAAATTATACTCAGTGAATTTAGGACTCTTTATTCGTATTGAATCATTTTCCAATCCATCATTATAATCAGCAAAGTTATTTCCCAAGATTAAAAGATCTTCATATACTCCAATATATCCAAGCTCTTTTGTGCTGCCACAACCTGTATCAATTGTCTTAACTACTTCACCATTTGTGATATCAATCAAATTACACTTATCACCTTCAATAACATAAACATACTCTTCTGTTGCAATAAAATTGGTTCCCCTTGCATTAGCTCCGGGAAGGTGCACCTGGTTATATTTTGGATCAAGAGGGTTATCCTCATCATAGGTTTCATCATAAAAAACCAACCAGTTATCTTTTTTAAGCTGCTCGGATTCCCTCTTCCAAAGAACTTGTCCTGTATAAACATCTCGTGCGCTTATACAGTCGACACCCTGAATAATAAGCCGCCCGTCAATAATCTGCTCTCCGGGACCATGACCATGCCTGGGTAATACATCAAGATTGGAATTCCCTCCAAACCATAAAACACCAAGAGGTGCCCTCACAAGCTTATCATCCGACTTTACCGTATTTGCAATATCTCCATAGTTATGTGTCCACGGAGAAGATCCGGGAAGTGGTCCTTCCCTGACGATCACAGGCATTCCTTCCCTCTTTATTTCAGATCCGTAAAAATTGAGCCCTGCAAATTTTTCAATTATTCTATTTCGTTCGCTCCCCCTAAAGTTCAAAACAATTTTCCCACCATAGGGCCGTGTAGTTTCAAAAATCTGTTTAAGAAGATCATCATCACCATAATCAATATAAAACGGATCATTAACAACAGTCAGTCCTGACATATATTTTGAGATAGCAGGAAATTTATCTTTATAATGAAGAAAGCTTAGACGGTTAGTCTTTATTCCGGCATCATCATAATATTGACGAAGACTGTTAACCCTTGCGATATCCTTGTCATAAACCACTATATTCAAGTTTGTACCTGACAATAAACCATTTAACAACTTTTTATTTACTCCGCCAAAAACCAAACAGTACCCTTCTGAAACACCGGTTTTATCAATTATTTTTCGAGCTTTCAAATTTCCCTTTAATGGCTCTTCTTTATTTTTGTCATACCTGCTTATCTTTTCAACCGGTGTATCTCCAAATACCATTACCTCTCCATTTTCAGAAACAGCAACCAGCTTGCCACCGGCGGCAATAAGCCTCTCAATTTTCACATCAGACCTGTAATTCCATGCAATCTCAGGATTTCTTCCATTTTTGATTCTAACAGCAGTTATTCCTCTTTTGCCACCCGCATAAAGAAAATTACCTGCTTTTATCAGATCTCCCGATGCATCTACATTAATGGTCCACAATGAATCTAACTTTTTATCGTCGTTAAGAACAGAAGCCTCTATTTTTTCACCTGAAAAGTAAATATTATTACCGTCTACCACGGGGTACTCCCCTGCATCTTTTGTTAGCCTCTCCCCTGTTTCCGTGTCATACATCCAGGTTTCCCTCCATCTGTGATGATTAAAAAACACTTTATCGTTTGCACAGGTAAAGGCGCCTCCCGTTTTCCCGCTTGCTGCAAGATTATAATAAATTTTCTCTCCACTTTTTTTGTCAAATGCTGCCGGCACCGAACGCCCTCCGGCAACAAGCAACATATCGCCGCTTATAGTAAAAGCACCCTGGGGAGCAATATCGGCAAATGCCGGTGAATTATGAGGCTGTAAAATATAGTTACTTCCGGTACCCTCATTTTTCCAGATAATATTGCCGGTCTCGGCATCCAAAGCATAAATAAATGTTCCCATCAATGGAAATATACTGGCAGCGGTATATATAACACCATCCTCCACAACTATACCCCCCCTGGCAGGCCACATTGATATGAGTCTTTTATTTCCAAGAAGTCTGTTTTCCGAAGGGGCAAGCAGTTTTTTCCATACCACTGAACCGTCACCGGCATTCAGGCAATAGCAATAACCATCATCCCCGGTAAAAAGTAATTTATCTTTATACACTGCTAACGGCAATCTTACGGGACCATCAGCATAAAAGCGCCAAATCTCCCTTCCACTGCTGATATCCAAAGCAGCCACCTTATCTTTATCATTAAACCCTATAAAAACCATATTGCCGGCAACAACGGGCTCCAACACTCTGTCGTATTGCATCAGGTTTCTATTAAGCGGATCATCCCAAACAGGATCCCTTGGAGAGTAGTTAACCTGCCACTGAAGATATAGATTATCTGCCAACTGGCAGCTTGTTGACGCAGATCTGTTGACATCACACCTCCACATAGGCCAGTCTTCAGAAGCAAAAGTTAAAAAACCCGATAGTATAAAAAAGAGAAACAGTATAAGTCCGGATATTCGAAGTTTCATGTCAATTTTTTAATTACAAAATTTTTTTATCAAATTATTTGTCCGGTTCTGATACAGAATGCCTTCCCCATAAAGAGGACCCGGTTTAAAACCGGGCCATCACTATTTTTAAAATCAAAATTAAATCAGCGATGCTGATGTTTTATCAAGGAAAAGAACTGTATCCGGATGATTGCGCAATATTGTTGCCGGACAAGCCGTGGAAATTTCCAGGTTAAGAGTATTATAGACAGCTTTAGCCTTTCTTTCGTCCGGCACAACACAACTAATGGTTTTACAATTCATTATTGCAGTAATAGTAAGTGAAAGAGCATGAGTCGGAACATCATCAAAAGTTGGAAACCATCCTTCTCCAAGCTGTTGTTTGCGGCAATCATCGTCCAGCTCAACAATTTTTACCAAATAAGGATCATTAAAGTCAGCTACCGGCGGGTCATTAAATGCAATATGTCCATTCTCGCCAATACCAATACATGCCACATCAACCGGATGACTTTTAAGAAGCTCCTCATACCGCTTAACTTCAGCATCAGTATCGGCAGCATCACCTTCAAGATAATGCACCTCTTTAGGTTTAACAATATTGAGTATTCTCTCTTTCAAATATTTACGAAAGCTTGCCGGATGAGTTTCAGGCAATCCTTTATATTCATCGAGATGAAATACTGTAATTTTGCCCCATTCCACGTCCTGCTTCTGAAAATTCTTTATAAATGCAAACTGAGAAGCCCCGGTGGCTAATATTAAATTAGCCGATCCCTTTTCAGCAATTGCTGCTTTCAGCTTATCTGCTACAAAAACAGCCGCAGCCAGCCCCATCTCATCGGTCTCGTTATAAACTTTTACTTTTAAATTATCTTTTTGAAAAGATTTTGTCGTTTGTGTCATAATAATAAAATTATATTAGAATTAAGTTTTATAAATTACATAAACAATTCAACTATTGCAAAATAGGTTGTTATGAATGAAAATAAGATCACTGCCCATATTCCAATTTTCTCACGGGATCCGGCTTTGTGGATTCCCATTAGATTTTGCCTGTTGATAAGAATTAAAATGGGTATGGCAACCGCCGGAAGAATACATGCCTGAAATGCCTGTGAAAAAACCATGAGTGCAGGTGGTTGTTGTTTTAGAAACTCTGATCCAAATGCAAAGAGCATACCAAATATTATCAACATTTTAGATTGTGGAGAGTGAATATTTCTTGGTTTACCCGTATAATCGGCAATCAGCCACGGCGCAATCAAAACAATAGGGAAAATAGTTGACAATCCGGCTCCTGCAATACCAAGGATAAGAATAAAAGCTGCTGCTTTTCCGCCAATGGGCTGAAACAGTTGTATCATTTCAACCGTATTCTCTAATTTTAATCCCATTACATGAAGAGTACCGGCAGCTACAGCCATTATTACACCACTTAGCAAAAGCATCATACTTGCTGAAACAAAAGCATCCCTTTTCTCATCCTTAAGATTTTTTACCGTCCATCCTTTTTCTGCCACCACAGTACTTCTCATAATAAATACCGCTGCTGAGCAGGTGGTGCCGGCAATGGCAGCAACCAAACCAAAAGCTCCTTTTGTATCGGGTATGCCCGGTACTAATCCGCGGGCAACTGCAGAAAGATCAGGCTTAACCATAAAAAACACAACAATAAAAGAGAGCCCCATAAAAATCACAAATACAGTAAGTACTTTTTCAAAAGTTTTATACTGCCCTATCCACAACAAAATAACCATAGCTACTGCCAGAATCAGTATAATCCAAAATCTTGGAATAGTTATGTCATAAAACAGTAATCTTATACCCTCTTGTAACAGATCAGCCACAATGCCCATAACACCAATCAATGCAAGTAACTCTCCAATAATCAACGCAATGAGAATATACAATGCCAGTATCCAACCATGTTTAAATTCATTTTTAATATTGAACAAAGCTGTATGGCCGGTAACTAAGGTCACCTTCCCATAGGCAACCATAAGTATAAACGTAAAAATACATGACAAAACAAGAGCCCAAAAAAGAGCCATGCCATGCTCAGCGCCGGTTTTCGCCATTGTGGTCACACTCCCCGTTCCAATATTGTATCCTATCAGAAAAAGACCGGGACCAACTGCTGCCAGAGAGATCAGAATCTTCTTATACAAACTGTTTTTCATAC
>CAZLZJ010000067.1:0-11633 GCA_964563975.1 uncultured Prolixibacteraceae bacterium | reverse complement strand
CGATTTTAACCGGGTTGTTCGTTTTATAATAATCAGCCAATCTGTGTCTGATCAGAAAAAATTTGTAAATACCTATAATAATCAATATAATGCTTAATCCTATTGCCAGGTAACCAACCCATACAATATTGCTGAAATCTTCAAGCTGCAGGAATGCTATTCCTCCCAGGAGCATATATAAGGAGGTTCGGGAATATGAAAGCAGAGTTCGTTCATTGGCAAGCTTTGTTCGCTCTAAGGCCAGATAGTCACGCAAAATAATTTGATCTCTGTTCCTGAAAATTGGTTTGAATATTTTAAATCGTTTAAACATAGTAAGCTGATTTAGTCAGGTCTGAATCTGTAGTCGTGGCGTCAATTAATTGTGATTTATACATAAGTGAATAATTTTAATATCCGGCTCCGTTAACAATAGCCTTCTTTAGAGCTTCTTAAAAATTAACGTCATCCCTCATGGGGTTTTCATCTGTTTAAAATTTTACAATTAAAATTATTTTAAAGTTTGCTCCGTCTTTAACCCGGATGAGAGTTTTTTAAGAGATCACCTGCGAAATTTTTCTGAAATAAATATCAGGCCATCATGCAAACAACTCCTCCAGTAGCCCCATGAGTGCCCTCCGTCCCTGACTCTATATTCGTGTGGTATACCGAGGTCACGCATTTTTATATGTAAGGTCGAGTTTCCTTTATAAAGAAAATCGTCGTCGCCACAATCAATATAATATCTGACAGATTTGAGTTTGTCGGGATTTTGGTTTTCAACCAAGTGCAGGACACTGTAAGATTTCCAGTAATCACTTACTTTGCCGTTTGTGGGTTTGGGACCGTAAATATTATTAAAGTATATTTCATAAATATTTCGGGTTAAAATTTCCTCGTCCGTGAAGATACCTGCGCTCATAGCCACACATGATGAAAATATTTCAGGATGCCTCATAGAGAGCAGAAGAGATCCGTTGCCGCCCATAGAAAGGCCTCCTATAGCTCTAAACTCTTTTTTTGCCCGTATCCGGTAATTTTTTTCAATAAACGGAATAAATTCTTCTATAAACATATCTTCCCATGGATCTAAGCCATCGAAGCTGTTTATATACCAGGTCACTTTTCCGTCGGGCATAACAATAATGCATGGGTGAACTTCTCCTGTTCCTATTCCCCGGTCAGCTATAATATTTGCTTCTCCAAATTGGATCCACCCGGTTTCATCGTCAGAATAGCCATGTAAAAGGTAAAGTACAGGATAGCTTCTTTGCGAGGATTCATAATCCGGCGGAAGATAAATTGAATATTTTACCGGATAATTAACCTTATTACTGTTAAATACAAGAGATTCCAGCACTTTGCCTTTTTGTGCGAATAACGGATTTCCTCCTGTCAGTAAGATCAGCAGAAAAATCAGTTTGTTCATCTGCAATTAATTGACTTTATAATGATTCTCCAAAATCTTCTTTAAATTTGGCAATGAGCTTGTCGGGCCAGTTTGTTATTGGTTTGAGCCGACCCATAAAAAATCTTAGAAGGGGAGGTTCTTCAACCCATTCAAGCCCGCCGACCAGGTTGCGATTATCATATAACCATTTAATCCTGTCTATTACGTACATGGTTTGAGAAAGAGTAAATACACGCCTTGGAAATGCAAGTCTCAAAAGCTCAACTTCAGATAGTATATCATTACCATTTTCATCGCGAACACTTGAAATAGTGCCTCTTTCCATACCCCTGACACCGGAAATTAAATAAAGGGCTGAAGAGAGTGCTCCTGCAGGATATTCCTCCTGAGGGACATGTGGCAAAAATCCCTTTGCATCAAGATGACAGCCCAATGCTCCCGGAGGGGTGATTACAGGTATACCCTCTTTATCTAATTGTTCTACGGCATAAGCAATAAATGAGGGCGACTGGCTTATAATTGTTTCATCGCATGTTTCATTTATTCCTACAGCCATTGCTTCAATCTCCCTGACAGACATGCCTCCGTATGTAAGAAATCCTTCATATAGCACTAAAAGGTCACGCATTTTCATGTACAGCTCCTCTTTGTCGGTTACAATACCTCCGCCACGGGTTGAGCTCACCTTCCTGCTGGAAAAGTACACTAAGTCGGCATAAGAACACATCTCCAATAAAATCTCTTTTATTGAGGTATCTTTAAATTCCTCTTCGCGTTGTTTTATAAAATATGCATTCTCTCCTATAAGACTTGCATCCAGCACCATCATGGTGTCGTTTTCAGTGCATATTTTTTTAACGTCACGCATATTTTGCATTGAGAAAGGCTGCCCCCCGATAAGGTTGGTTGAAGCTTCCATTCGTACAAATGCCACCTTCTCTTTTCCATATTTTTTGAAAATATTTTTTAACTTGTCAATGTCGATATTACCTTTAAATGGCTTATCACTTTTTATTTGTAATGCGTCATCTCCATATATTTCCAATACCTTACCTCCGTTCAGCTCCATATGTTCTTTGGTGGTGGTAAAGTGATAGTTCATGGGAATTATATCGCCTTTTTTAATAAATGCTTGTGAAACAATATTTTCAGCTGCTCTACCCTGATGAGCCGGCAAAACATAGTGTTTGCCAAAGACTTCTCTCAGTGCGCTTTCCATCCGGTAAAAACTTTGTGAACCTGCATATGCATCGTCAGCCCTTAGCATTGACGACACCTGATCGTCGCTCATGGCATTGGTTCCCGAGTCTGTGAGCATGTCAAGGAAAACGTCTTTGGTACTAAGCAGAAAAGAGTTATAGCCTGCTTTGCCGATAGCCTTTTTTCTCTCTTCTATCGGTTTTAAATAGAGCTTTTGAACAATCCTGACTTTATGCAACTCTACCGGGATCTGTTCTCCTTTGTAAAATTTAATATTGTTATTTTTATCACTCATTTTATTATTTTTTTGTAAGTTGATGTTAAAAAGTCCAAAAGTAATTTCTTATTATTGAAAACATCAAGACTTTTAATAGTTTTACTTTAATTTATAATTAGTCAATATAACAGATTGTTAAATTAACTTTGGTTTAGATAAATTAATTTTGTGAATTCCTCAAAATGGATAAACAATCAAAAATTTTGAATTTTCGGGTATTAATTTTTTAATTTAAATTATGGCAGATTCAGGATTGACATCGTTTGTTAATGAGCTGGAAAAAAATAAAGAATTACTTCGTATAACAGGTTTTGCAGATCCTGAACTTATGATTTCTGAAATTACTGACCGCTTTTCAAAACAGCCTGACGGTGGAAAGGCTCTGTTTTTTGAAAATACCGGAACAGGTTTTCCTTTGCTTATAAATTCTTTGGGCTCAAAAAAACGTATAGCCCTTGCATTTGGAAGAAGCTCAATAGATGAAATAGAAAAAGAGATTGAAGATCTGTTTTTCAACTTGGTTCAGCCGAGGCCGGGCTTTTTTGATAAATTAAAAATGTTGCCGGCACTCCGGGAGGTCTCTTCATGGATACCCAAAAAGTTAAGAAGAAGGGGAGCTTGTCAAGAATTTATTATGGATAAACCTGACCTGGGGAAACTGCCTGTGCTGAAGTGCTGGCCGGCCGATGGAGGCCGCTTTATCACATTGCCCTGTGTCCACACGATTGATCCTGAGACCAAAATACCAAATATGGGAATGTACCGGATGCAGATAATGGGGGCCGACAAGACGGGTATGCATTGGCATAAGCATAAAACAGGAGCAGCACATTTTGAAAAGTATAAAAAATCAGGAGAGGTTATGCCTGTTAGTGTGACTCTGGGCGGAGATCCTGTTTATACCTATGCTGCTACTGCCCCGATGCCCGAAAATATGGATGAGTATTTGCTTGCCGGTTTTTTGAAAAAAAAGCCGGTAAGATTGGTTAAATGTATCACAAATGACCTTTTTGTTCCTGACGATGCAGACTTTGTTATTGAGGGTTATATCAATCCTGAAGAGGAGCCGGTACTTGAAGGACCGTTTGGTGACCATACGGGCTTTTACTCACTTGCTGATTATTATCCGGTTTTTCATGTTACCTGCATCACTTATCGTCGAAATGCTGTTTATCCTGCCACGATTGTTGGTATCCCCCCTATGGAAGATGCTTATATTGGGAAAGCTACAGAGCGCATATTCCTTAAACCACTTAGTATTGCAGTAGTTCCGGAGTTGTTGGATATGAGGCTTCCGGTTGCCGGTGTTGCACATAATTTTACAATAGTGAAAATTGAAAAATCTTATGCCGGACAAGCAGTTAAAGTGATGAATGCTTTATGGGGTGCCGGGCAGATGATGCTTAATAAGATCCTGATTATTACCGATGCAACTGTAAATATACATAATAATCAAGAATTGGCAGATATTTTTTCATATAATTTTCATCCTGAATATAGCCTGCACTTTTCAAAAGGACCACTTGACGTATTAGACCACTCTTCTGCAAATTTTGCATTTGGCACAAAACTGTGTATTGATCTTACCCGGCCGTTTCCCGGGGAAGCTAAAAATATACCTGAAGTAAATATGGGGCTTTTTGAACCTGAAAAGGATGACTTTTCTGTTGCAGAAGAAATTTGCGGATTCAGTAATCTCTCTAATACGATGAATTTGCCTGTTTTAATGTTGAATGTAAGAAAAGGGAGAGATTATTCAATTAAGATTCTTCAAAATAAATTAAGTAAAATAAAATTTCCGGAAAATATAAAAGCTGTAATTCTGTTTGATGAGGATGTTGATCCGGGTGATCCCGATCTTTTGATCTGGCTGATAGGAGGGAATATTGAACCGGGAAGAGATATTACATTTTTAAGGTTAAGCAAAAAACATAAGTTGATGCTGGTTGATGCAACTGTTAAAACAAGCTATCATGACAAGTTTAGCCGTAATTGGCCAAATGTTGTGGTTATGGATGGCAATACGATATCTAAGGTCGACAATGAATGGGAGTCTTTGGGTCTCGGTCCGTTTATTCAAAGTCCGTCCGGCAGGTACAGATCATTGATTAAAGGGCAAGGAGCCGTAAGAGACTGACAGTAAACTTATATTTTGTAAACGGTAAATATACGGAAAGATATCTTTTTCAGACTGTATCATTACTTTGAATCTTCCAGATATTGCCTGAATGCAGCATTTCGTCGGTGTTTGATATTTTCCGGGTTTTACGGATCCTTTGTATCTGCATCTCCATTTCAGTTTCATAAACAGGTGCATCTGCTTTTCTGATTACCCCCATTGCAACAGGCAGATCAGGTAATGTCATATTTATAAGTGCCATATGAAGGTATGGCTCCGGAGTGACAGCATTATGAATAAGAATATCATTAATTGTTATTCCGTTTTTATTGAGCTCGGCAACTTTTAATTTGCCCCTGTCCAATATCAATCCTTTTTGCCTGTTTGCTCCAAATAGCATAGGTTCTCCATGTTGCAGGAATATCTGCCTCTCTTCCTGATACTTTGGGTCTGAAATTTCGCGATGTACGCCGTTGTTAAAGATAACACAATTTTGAAGCACTTCAACAACCGAGGTGCCTTTATGCAGGGCTGCTTCTTTTAATACCAATTCTCCCTGTTTGAAATTATTGTCGGTTGTTCTTGCAAAAAAAGTTCCTCCTGCACCAATAACAAGTTGTCCGGGAATAAAAGGATCTTCTATTGTTCCATTTGGAGAAGTTTTGCTTATAAAACCTCTTTCCGACGTTGGAGAGTATTGTCCTTTTGTAAGCCCGTAAATCTTGTTGTTAAACAGAATAATATTAAGATTGATATTTCTTCTTATGGTATGAATGAAATGGTTGCCTCCGATAGCCATTGTATCGCCGTCGCCCGTTACAACCCACACACTTAAAGAAGGATTTGCTATTTTCACACCTGATGCGACAGCCGTTGCCCTTCCGTGAATTGAATGAAAGCCGTAGGTGCTCATATAATAGGGGAACCTTGATGAGCAACCAATTCCTGAAATGACAGTAAAGTTTTCTTTAGGAATACCCAGGCTTGCCATAGTTTTTTGAACTATATTCAAAATTGCATAATCTCCGCAGCCGGGGCACCAGCGTATTTCATTTTCACTTTGAAAATCTTTTGCTTTATATATCATAATTACATCTTAATTAACCGGTTAATACCCTGAACTAACTCTTCGGCCGTAAAAGGGAGTCCGTTTATTTTATTAAACCGGATATAGTTGTGTCCGGGCAGTTGACTTTGCAGGTAATCTGCAAATTGACCCATATTCAGTTCGCAAACAACTATTTTTTTAAATTTTTCAAAAACAGTTTTTGTATTTAAAGGGAGGGGTTTTATATAATTAAAATGTGCCAGGCCTATTTTGTTGCCTCTTTTACGTAGTTTGATCATTGCGCTCATCAGGTGCCCGAATGTACCTCCCCAGCCAACAATCAGCACTTCTCCCCCTACGTCGCCCACAGGCTTTAAAGGTGGAATAACTTCTGCAATTTTTTCTATTTTTTTCTGGCGAAGCACTGTGTTTCGTTGATGTGTTTCGGGTTCATAACTGACCGACCCGGTTATATTTTTTTCGAGGCCTCCGATTATATGCTCAAAACCTGCCATTCCGGGGACTGCCCACTCCCTGGAAAGTAAATTGTTGTCTTTTTTATAAGCTTTGAAATTTGATGCATTTTTTGCTTTGCGAATATTAATCGGGGGCAAATCCGATAATAGTGGTATTTTCCATGGTTCACTGCCATTTGCCAGAAATCCGTCAGAAAGTAAAATTACGGGCACCATATGTTCGAGTGCTATTTTTGCGGCTAAATAGGCATAGAGAAAGCAATCTGAGGGAGTGCTGGCGGCAATTACCGCTACAGGGCTTTCTCCATTCCGGCCATATAAAGCTTGTAATAAATCTGACTGTTCTGTTTTTGTCGGCAGCCCTGTAGAAGGTCCTCCCCTTTGCACATTTACAACAACAAGCGGAAGTTCCGCCATAACAGCAAGCCCGATACCTTCAGATTTAAGTGACAATCCCGGGCCTGACGTTGTGGTTATTGCAAGGCTACCTGCAAAAGATGCTCCGATAGCAGAAGCAACACTTGCAATTTCATCTTCTGCCTGAAAAGTTTTTACACCAAGATCTTTTCGTTCCGCAAGGGTAATAAATATTTCAGTTGCCGGTGTTATGGGGTATGAGGCTGCAAAAAGTTCCAATCCGGCTTTTTCTGCTGCAGCAATAAATCCCCATGCCGTAGCTCTGTTTCCACAGACATTTCTGTAGACTCCTTCTTCAATACTTGCATGATGGACTATATAACGGGGTGTCATGTGCTGAATATTGAGGCCATAGTTATAGCCACTGTGCAGTACCTTTATATTTGCCTTTGCCAAGGTAGGTTTATTGGAAAATTTATCATTGATTAACTCCTCAATATATTTAACAGGCCTGTTGAATATCCAGCTCACCAGTCCCAAAGTAAACATATTTTTGCTGCGCAGAATGGTTTTGGCTTCGAGGTTAAATTCTTTAAGTGCCTCTTTGGTCAGGCTGGTAACCGGGACAGGCATTTTTATATAGTCATCCATTTTTAATTCAGTAAATGGATCATTAGTTTCGAATTCAGCTTTTTTGAAGTTTTTTTCGGTAAAAGTATCGGTATCAAAAATAATAACTCCTCCCGGATTTAAAAGTCCGGCATTGACTTTTAAAGCAGCCGGATTCATTGCAACCAGAACATGAGCATAATCTCCCGGTGTTTTAATTATTCTGTCTCCAAAATGTATTTGAAATCCTGAAACACCACCGATAGTACCTTTTGGCGCTCTTATTTCTGCCGGATAATCTGGGAAGGTTAGAATGTCGTTTCCTAAATGAGCGGTCGCATCAGAGAAAAGAGTGCCCGTGAGTTGTATGCCATCACCTGAATCCCCTGCAAACCTGATGGTTACCTCTTCAAGAGTTATCACCTTGGGCTGTCTCATTTTCTTGAAGTTACTTAACAAAAGAAAAAACGACCCTGAATAATTGACTTTTTATTTAGAATCGATTTTCTTTTCAAAAATAACCATTATTTATGTAAAAAATGTCTTTTTGTTGAAAAAGATTTTTTCTCTCTTTTAATGACTTTTCCTATATTCATTTTCTTTTTACAAAAAGTTTTCTTTCTTTCGTAAAAAATTAATTTGTTAATTAAATTCAATAAATATGAATACTATAACGTCTGGTGCCGGAACAAGAAAAAATTCCTATTTTCTTCCCATGGTTATTATAAGCAGCCTGTTTTTTGTATTTGGATTTGTTACATGGCTAAACGGGATATTGATACCTTATTTGCAAATAGCATGTCAACTTTCTGATTTTCAGGCTCTTTTGGTGGCCTTTGCATTTTATATCTCTTATACCATAATGGCACTTCCATCGGCCTGGGTTTTGAATAAAACCGGACTTAAGAATGGTATGATGCTGGGACTGTGGATTATGGCTATAGGCACGATTATTTTTATACCGGCAGCAATGTCCAGGACATATGCAATTTTTCTTGTAGGTCTTTTTGTTATGGGCACCGGATTAGCTCTTCTTCAGACTGCTTCCAATCCCTATGTTACCATTATGGGGCCTCGTGAAAGTGCAGCAAGGCGTATAAGTATTCTTGGTATTTGTAATAAATTTGCAGGTGCGGTTGCACCGCTGATTCTGGCTTATTATATATTGAGCGACGGAGATGTATTTGTCACATCGTTAGCCAATATGAGTGATGCAGAGCAAACTCTGGCACTTGATCAATTGGCAAGAAGGGTTATAAATCCTTATATTGTGATGACAATCATACTATTTATCCTTGGCGGAATTGTCCGCCTTTCAGGATTGCCTGATCTTGAGATGGAGTCAGAAGAAGATATGGATGCGGAGGGGGGCAATGCCAAAAAGAACATTTTTGGTTATCCGCACCTTATTTTGGGGGTCATTACCCTGTTTTTTTATGTGGGAGTTGAAGTAATAGCCGGCGACACAATTATCAGATACGGGCTTTCCATAGGAATTGAGATGAGTAAGGCAAAAGCATTTACATCATATGTAATGGCCACGATGGTTATAGGTTATATAATAGGAATATTTATGATTCCTAAATATATGAGTCAACGTTTTGCACTTCAGATGTCGGCAATATCAGGGCTCTTATTTACTGCCGGAGCCCTTTTAACATCAGGTTTTACTTCAGTGATTTTTGTAGCACTCTTTGGCCTTTCAAATGCATTGGTATGGCCTGCAGTATGGCCGCTGGCATTGCATAATCTCGGGAGATTTATTAAAATAGGTTCTGCCATGCTTATAATGGCAATCTCGGGAGGTGCAATTATTCCTTTGATATGGGGTTCACTATCAGATAGTATAGGATCACAAACTGCATATTGGGTTGTAGTCCCCTGTTATCTGATGATTCTGTTTTACTCTGTTAAGGGATACAAAATCAAAAGCTGGAGGTAATGAAACCAACCCTATTAATTCTGGCCGCCGGCATGGGCAGCCGTTTCGGGGGGTTGAAACAGATTGAGCCGATTGGCCCGCATGGCGAGGTAATTATGGATTATTCAATTTACGATGCTATCAGGGCAGGTTTCGGTAAAGTGGTTTTTGTAATTCGCGAAAATTTTGCTGAGGAGTTTAAAGAGCTGTTTGAAACCAAACTGAAAGGAAAAATTGAAACAGAATATGTTTTTCAGGAATTGAATTGCCTCCCTCAAGGTTTTTCAGTTCCGGAGGGGAGAGAAAAACCATGGGGTACAGCACATGCAATTCTGGTAACTAAAGATATTATTACAGAGCCTTTTTGCCAGCTTAATGCAGATGACTTTTATGGATACGGAGCTTTTAGAATAATGGCTGAATTCCTTTCAGGGCCTTTGAGACCTTACCAATATTCAATGGTGGGGTATAAGCTTAAAAATACTTTATCTGAGCATGGATATGTATCCAGAGGTATTTGTGATGTTGATGATGAAGGCTATTTGCGTAAAATTGTAGAAACAACTAAAATATATAAGGAGAAGGGAAAGATTTTTTCCATGGAATCTGATGGTAAAATCAATTATCTTACAGGTGGGGAAAATGCATCAATGAATATTTGGGGGTTTCAACCTGATATTTTTGAAGTGTTGGAAGAAAAATTTATTAATTTTCTGGATCGTTACGGACATCTTTCTAAATCAGAGATATTCATTCCATCGGTTGTTTATGATATGATAAGGGAGGGAAGGGCAGATGTTGAGGTTTTAAAAGGAGATTCTCTTTGGTTTGGAGTGACTTATAAAGAAGATAAATCTTATGTGGTTTCTCAGATCAGAAAGCTGATTGATAATGGGGAATACCCTGAAAAATTGTTTTAAAAAGATAGCTATGGATGATAAATTAAAGTCAGTTGCCGCACAGTTCAGGTTGGAAGGAACAGTTAAGGAGGTTGTTTCCCTTGGAGAAGGCTTTATCAATGATACTTATATAGTAAAAACAGATAAAGGTAAGCCTGAATATATTCTTCAAAGAAAAAATAAGCGCGTCTTCTCGCCTGTTCCGGCTATGATGGATAATATTCAAAAGGTATGTTTGCATATCAAGGCCAAGGTAAAAGCAAAAGGGGGAGACCCGATGAGGGAAGCAATGACAATAATACCTGCAAATGACGGGAAGTTATACTATTTGGATGAGATGGAAGAGTATTGGGCAGTATCCCTTTTTATTGACGATACGGTTGCTTATGAAGCTGCCGAAACTCCCGGATTGGCTTATGCCGGGGGTAAAGGGATCGGAAAATTCCAGTCGCTGGTTTCCGACCTGAAAGAACCATTAACCGATATTCTTCCCGGGTTTCACAATATTCGCATCAGGTATCAGCAATGGGATAAGGTTTTAAAAATGGATACTGAAGGAAGAAAAGCAAAAGTGGCTACAGAGATTGGCTGGATTGAAGAACGAAGAGAGGAGATGTTAAGATTCTGGAGGCTTGTAGAGGAGGGTGTGATTCCAACAAGAGTGAGCCATAATGATACCAAGATCAATAATATTTTATTTGATAAAAATGGTGAGGTGTTATGTGTAATAGATCTTGATACTGTATTAAACAGTACAGTGCTGAATGATTTTGGAGATGCTGTCAGGTATTATACCAATACCGGGCTTGAAGATGACAGGAATCCGGATAATGTGTCGGTCAATCTGGAGATATATAAAGCTTTTGCTGAAGGTTACCTTGAAGAAGCACTCTCTTTCCTGACCGAAAAAGAGGTTGAATATCTTGCTTTTTCTGCCAGGTATATCACTTATGAACAGGTATTGAGATTTTTAATGGATTATATTGACGGAGACAACTATTATAAGATTAAGTATGAAGATCATAACATAGTAAGAACCAGAGCTCAATATAAGTTATTATTGAATATGGAGGAGCAGTATGAAAAAATGAAAGAGATAATCAGAGAGATTGTATTTTCTCAGTCTAAATGAACACTTTCCGCATTTATCTTTTTCCCTATAAAGAAAGCTGCTTTTTCATTAAAATTTTCTGCTGATTCTGTTGTTTGAAAACGGACCTGTCTGTTTTTAGATATTTTTTTGTTGATTTCAGGATGTCTGTTCAGGTAATCGGTCAGTTTTTTTGCCACAATGGCCCCCTGCTCAATAATATTAATATTGCCGGGGACATATTTTT
>CAZLZJ010000066.1:0-11795 GCA_964563975.1 uncultured Prolixibacteraceae bacterium | reverse complement strand
TTTGACAAATTAAACAGAAGCTGCCCGGCAACAGGCAGCTTTTTTTATTTTTTTTATTAATTTCGAAGAAAATGGGTAGATGCAACCGGAAAAAAAACAACTGGAAATTTTATTGATCAATTACTTCAAAGAGTGCTTTGCAAACTTTCCAAATGGAAGAATAACTCCTTCCGAGTCGCCCGATTTTATAATCAAAATGAAAAGTAAAAACAATTTGGGGATAGAATTAACCCGCCTAAACCCCGAAAATCCCAAAATTTTAAACCATCACGAGATTGAACAGATTCAATTGCGTGAAAAAATAGTTGCAACAGCCAAAACCCTTTTTGAAAAATCTTCTCCCCTTAAAATTTTTGCAAAATTTCTTTTTTCTGAATCTCACCTTGTGAGCCATGAAAAAGAACTGATAACTGCTGTAAAAGCAGTTAACTCTATTTACAGGGCTGCTAAAAATATAAAACAGGAAAAACTTTATTTTAAAATTATTACCAACAATAATCTAAAAAATGAGTTGCATCAAATCTTAATAGTCTCACACCCCGCACTAAAATATTCAATATGGGAAAGATCAAATAACCTGGGAATATCGGAAAATATAACCGGAGATATCCTTACTTCAGTCAAAAAAAAAGAGGAGAAATTAAAGCTTTACAAAAAACAAAGACTCAATTACTACTGGCTCGTAATCACATCAGACCGGCTTTACGAGATAAACAATTACACTATATCTGAGTTTATAAGCAAAAATACTGTAAATTCCCACTTTCAGCACATTTTTCTATTTGATATTGCAAAACCAATAGTATATCAACTTAAATAAAAGCCATAAAAAATCACAGCTATGAAAAAATTAATTTATCTGCTGGTCATTCCTCTGCTATTTTCATGTACCGGAAAAAAAACTGCAGAGTGGGAGGCACAATGGATAGGACCGGAAAAGGCGGAACCCGATTCATGGATTTGTTTCAAAAAAACTATTAACATAAAGAGCAATCCTGAAACTGCAATTGCCAAAATTGCATGCGACAGCAAATACTGGCTGTGGATAAATGGAGAGATGGCACTTTTCGAGGGACAACTTAAAAGAGGACCTACACCGGAAGATACTTACTACGACACACTAAATATAAGTTCTTTCCTGAAAAAAGGAAAAAATTCAATCTCACTGCTAACCTGGTATTTTGGCAAACATGGTTTTTCACATAACAACAGCGGCAAAGCAGGATTGATATTTGATGCCGACATTAATGGTAAAAGGTTTGTGTCCGACTCAACATGGAGGGTAAAAATTCATCCTGCATATGGAAAAACAGAAGAACCACATCCAAACTACCGGCTGCCAGAACAAAATATCCATTTCGATGCCAATAAAGATATTCCGGGCTGGACAGAAACCAACTATGATGACTCCGGCTGGCAAACAGCAAAAACATTCGGGAAACCGCCTGCCGGTCCGTGGAATAAATTGATATTGCGACCTATACTTCACTGGAAAAATTCAGGGCTTTTAAATTATAAAAAGGTTAATGTAACAGATAATTCTGAAGACGGACGAAAATATATTGCAAAACTTCCTGCCAATATACAGGCAACACCCTATATGAAAATAGAAGCACCTGCCGGAATAAAAATTGATATAAGAACTGATAATTATATTATAGGAAATAATCCGGGTTTGCGGGCCGAATATATCACCAAAGAGGGTATACAGGAATTTGAATCACTTTCATGGTTAAACGGTCATGAAATGATCTACTCTATTCCCAAAGAAGTTGAAGTTATTGAACTTAAATACAGAGAAACAGGATATAATGCAGAGTTTAGCGGTTCCTTTAAATGTGATGATGAAAAATTAAATATATTATATAAAAAAGCAGTCAGGACACTTTATGTTACAATGCGTGATAACTATATGGATTGCCCCGACCGGGAACGTGCCCAATGGTGGGGAGATGCCGTAAATGAATTAGGTGAGGCATTCTATGTTTTTGATGCTGAAAACGGGCCAAAACTTGCAAAAAAGGCTATGTATGAGCTTATGCTCTGGCAAAGGGCTGACAGCACAATATATTCACCGGTACCCTCCGGAAGGGTTGTCGACATTGAAGAGTTTAAAAAAAATCCCCATGAAGGTTATTACGACAGGGAATTACCCCGGCAAATGCTTGCAAGTATCGGCTGGTATGGATTTTGGACATACTACCTCTACTCAGGTGACAAAAAAACAATTGAAGACCTCTATCCCCGGGTAAAAAAATATTTGGGTGTATGGAAAATTGGCAGTGACGGACTTGTAATTCACCGTGCAGGAGGATGGGACTGGACTGACTGGGGAGATAATAAAGATGTGCCGGTAATTGAAAATGCTTTTCTTTATCTTGCACTTAAAGCAGGGGTAGAGATGGCAAGGCTTTCAGGAAACAGTGGCGACATACCCGGCTATGAACAAAAAATGAAATCTATTGAAGATAATTTCAATAAACAATTTTGGACCGGCAATAAATACCACTCACCCGGCCATGCAGGAGAAACAGATGACCGTGCAAATGCTATGGCAGTAGTGGCAGGACTGGCAAAGGAAGAGTATTATCCTGATATTCAGAAAATACTTAAACATGAGTTTCATGCAAGTCCCTATATGGAAAAATATGTAGGCGAAGCTCTCTATTTAATGGATGTGCCCCATCAGGCAATAGAAAGAATTAAAACCCGCTATATGGAGCAGATTGACAGCCATATTACTACATTGTGGGAGGGATGGGACCTAACCATGAAAGGATGGACATATAACCATGCCTGGTCAGGCGGGCCTCTCACTTTATTATGTCAATATAGTGCAGGTGTTGCACCTCTGTCAGCAGGATTTAAAATATTTTCAGTACTTCCCCAAATGGGACCCCTCAAAAAAATTACAACCGAAGTGCCTGCACCCGATGGCTTGATTTCCCTCAGCCTTACTAATAAAAATGACTCCTTTTCCATGAAAATTACAGTACCGGATGGAACGAAAGCAATTTTGGGAATTCCCTCTGATAAATTATTTCCTGTATCAGTTATCAAAGCTAATGACAGCCTTATCTGGCAAAAAGGAGATTCTCAAAATTTGGTTGAAGGAATTAAGTTTTTAAGTGCAGATAATAAGTTTATAAAATTTGAAGCCTGCCCGGGTACCTGGCATCTGGAGGCGCGATAATGAAGCTCTCTGAAAAAATATCTGAATTTTTAAAACCATTAACTCTTTTATTCATATATAGTAAAATTAAATATTTGCATATTATGAGATCTTCCTTTTTAATTCTTCTCCTTACTCTTGGCTTTTTGCCGGCAAAAGCACAAACCAATCCCAAACAGGAGTTCAGGGCAGTATGGGTTGCAACGGTTGCCAATATTGACTGGCCGTCAAAACCGGGACTCTCTTCTGAGATTCAAAAACAAGAGGTGATCAACATCCTTAACCGCAACCAATTGCTTGGTATGAATGCAGTAATACTTCAGGTACGTCCTTCTTCAGATACATTTTATCCATCGGCCCTCGAACCATGGTCAAGGTATCTGTCGGGAGCCCCCGGTGAAGGACCTGAGCCCTGGTACGATCCTCTCCTGTTTTGGATCGAAGAGTGCCATAAACGAAATATGGAGCTGCACGCCTGGCTTAACCCTTTCAGAGTGGCACTTAATCACTCCCAGCCCCTGGCCGGAAACCATATTGCATTTAAAAATCCTGATTGGGTTCTTAAATATGGAAATTCTCTCTATTTTGATCCGGGATTACCTCAAACCCGCCGGTTTGTAGTAGAGGTAGTTAAAGATTTAGTTGCCCGCTATGATATTGATGCTGTCCATTTCGACGACTACTTTTACCCTTACCCCCTCAAAGATGAGTTCCCGGATACTGCATCCTTTTCATTTTACAGCCGTGGTTTTTCTCCGGAAAATAAAAATGACTGGCGCCGTGAAAATGTTGATATTATTATTAAAATGCTTAGCGATACCATAAAATCTGTTAAGCCATGGGTGAAGTTCGGCATAAGTCCCTTTGGTGTTTGGAGAAACCGGGCAGATGATCCCGGCGGGTCTGACACTAAAGCAGGCACAACCAATTACGATCATCTTTATGCCAACATAATAAAGTGGCAGCAAAAAGGGTGGATAGATTATACAATGCCTCAACTATACTGGCAGGCCGGACATCCCCAGGTTGATTTTAAAATCCTGGCCGACTGGTGGGAACAGCATAAATATGACAGATCTGTATATATAGGCCATGCAATATACAAGCACGACATTAACTCCACAATACCGGAATGGAGATCAGCCGGAGAACTCCCGGGCCAGATCAGAATCATAAGGCAGAATAAAGGTATCTCCGGTTCTGCCTTCTATAGCAGTAAACATTTTAACCGCAATCTGGCAGGCTTTCAGGACTCCCTTCTTAATAACTATTACAAATATCCGGCACTTATCCCACCAATGCCGTGGATTGACAATCAAATACCACCCCCGGTCAAAAAAATCGTCAAAAGAGGAAATAAAATAAAATGGCAAGCCGTACAAGATGTCAACATAATGGATAGCCCATGGCAATATGTAATATATATTAATGAAAAAGGAGAGCTTTTTAATCAGAATGATCCCCGTTTTATTTATACTATATTAAGCAGGAATATGACTAACTATAAATTTCCAAGGTTTAATCAAAGAAAAAAGAGGTATGAAGTACGCGTTTCTGTAGTCGACAGAATTAAAAATGAAAGTATGTTGAGTAAACCGGTCATTGTCAGGCTCTGAAAATCTCAACAACCTGCCTTAACTACCTTTTTAAGCTTCCAAGGCTTTTACCAATGCTTGCTTCATCGTTTTAAACACTTCATTTTCAAGAGACCTCTGTTCTAAAGGCTCCTCTATTTTCATATGAGTTACTATTTTTACAGGTGGCCGGCTAAATACAATAATCTCCTTACCCAACAAAAGAGCTTCATCAACATCATGAGTAACAAATAAAACAGTGCGCCTGTCTGCTTTCCAAATTTGTGAAAACCATCTGATCATACTCTGCTTTAGCGGAAGATCCAAACCTTTAAGAGGTTCATCCATCAAAATTATATCCGATTGACAGGCAAATGCCCTTGCAATAGAAACCCTCTGACGCATACCTCCGCTTAGCTGATAAGGATAATAATCGGCAAATCCCTCAAGATTAACAAGCTGAATAAATCCGGAAGCCTTCTCATGTCTTTCATGAGCCGATAGATTACCACTCATAACAAACTCAATGTTACCTCTTACACTTTTCCATGGCAACAAACGGGCTTCCTGAAAAATATATGAAAAGCGCTTCTCCTCAAAACCAATCAACTCTCCATCATCAGGAACAGTAATATTGCCTATAATATTCAGCAAAGTGGTTTTCCCGCACCCTGACGGCCCAAGGATACAAGTTATAATACCTTCCTGAAAACTCAGACTGAAATCTTTATATAAGTCAAAACCGTTATAATTTTTATTTAACCTTTTTATCTCCATTCCCATCACTTCTCTTTCCAGATTACAATTTTATGCTCACTCCATCTGATTATTTTTTCGAAAAAATAACTGATAAGTACTGCAATTAGGGTCCAGGCTATTACAACATCGACATTAAGAAAAGTTTGTGCCGACTGCATAGTAGTCCCTATACCAAAGCGCGGCTGACTTAAAACTTCGCCAATGATAATTGCCCTCCATCCAATCCCCATTGCACTGGATGCACCGCTTATTATAAAAGGCAAAATAGCAGGGATATAGACTCCGGTTATAATTTTCCTGCTGCCTACCTTATAAAACATAGCCATCTCAATAAGCCTCCGGTCAACGCTCCTTATACCGTCAACAACATTGGTACAAATAAAGGGAAACATGGTAAGCATACCTATAAAAACAGGTACCATCCCGGAACTGAACCATATAAGCGCCAAAAGTATAAGTGAAATAACCGGTGTTGAGCGTATTGTTACCAAAACAGGATTGATAAATGCATTAAACCCTCTGCTTATACCTGCAACGATACCAACACTTATTCCCAAAATAGCAGAGATAACAAAACCAATAGAGCCCCTTACAATTGTTGCCCCAGCCACCAATAAAAAATCTCTGCTGCCAATTAGCCTGATAACGGTTAAAAAGGTATCTTCGGGATGGGGTACAATAAATGACGAATTAAAATATAGTGCCAATATCTTCCAGACTGCCAAAATTGATAAAACCGAGGCAAGTCCAATATAATGATTTTTAGTAAATAAAATTTTCATCCGGTAACCTTCCTCCAATAATATCGGGATCCATATCAAAAAATACTTTAAAATAGGTATTAATCTCTCCTTTAATCTCTTTAGCTCTGACAAATTTAAGATTTGACCTTGGAACAGATTCTGCAGCTAAAGCCTTATCAGGTAAAATTCCATACTTAACAATCAATTCTGCTGCAAGATGAGGATCTGCATTAACGCGCCGGGTAGAGCTTTCATACGCCGTAATAACCTGCTCAACCAAACCGGGGTTATCTTTAATCAGACTGTTTTTAACCAAAAAAGCAGTTTGTGCCATAGGTATGCCTTTAAATCTTTTCCATTCATGGTTAAGATCAAATATAGGGTGTATATTTCTGTTTTTACTCATCACTAAACTTACTAAAGGCTCGGAGATAACTCCAAGTTGAGCTTTACCTGCAGCAACGGCATTTGCCAGGCTGGTGTGTGTCGGAAAGCCGTAATCAAGAATAATATCTTTATCAGGCCTAATCCCATTTTCATTTAAAAGATTACGAAAAAGAATATCGGGAGTCATGCCTCTGGCCATTAAATACACTCTTTTATCTCTTAAATCATTCCAGCTTAATATTGTACTATCACTGCCAAACAGATAGAGTGTACCCCAAACAGGAATAGCAACAAGTTTATAGTCAAATCCTTTATTATACAAAACAGAAGCCATAGTTGATGGTAAAACGGCAAAATCGGCAGAACCCTCTAAAATCATTTTCCTGACCTGTAACGGTTCATCAAAAATATCCACTTTAGTGTTTAACTCTCCATTACCGGCCAGGCTGTCAATCATATAGATCATACCCATAGAGGATGGTCCCTTTAAAACCGCAATCCTGTATTTATCCTGAACAAGATTTGTGCAAGCTCCCGTAAAAAGTATTACTGTTATTAAAAAAAATGGTACTCTAAGCATTATAATAAAAGCTTTCTGCAAAATTATTCAAATTAACTAACCCACTGTGTCAAAAAGAGTTTTTATAACCTCAACATTATGTTCTATTAATGTTTAATAACATCAGGCAGCTTTTTTATTACTTTTTCACAAAAAAATGAATATTTTTGCCTCTACAAAAAACCATATTTATGCTGAGATTTGTAATAAACTACAAATCAAGGAATTATGTAATTAACAATCTAATCCGGAGGTATTCTGATGGAAAAGAGAATAGGAACTGTACTGATTCAGATAGAAGATTTTGAAAACATTCAGCTTCTGAATGAAATTATCTCAAAACATTTTCAAATTATAATTGGACGACAGGGATTGCCAAGAAGCAATGGCCAGAGTATTATTTCTCTTGTTCTTGAAGGTACTACCGATGAGATTGGTTCTCTTACCGGTCAGCTGGGACGGTTAAAAGGGATCCAGCTTAAATCAGTACTTTTAAAAAATAAGAAAAATGAATAAATTTTGGCTGTCATCTTTAATTTGCTCTCTATTTTTAACAACAGGCTCATTTGCACAAAGTATAGATTCAGGTGAAAGTTTCAATGAATCCGATACAGTTTCAACCACCAATATCAATATTGGAGAAGTAATTGTTTCAAGTCTCCGAATGGACCGAAAAATAAGGAAATTACCTGCTACCATGAGTGTTGCCGGAGCATTCGATTATAAGAAAAATTTATCCATGACACTTTCTGATGTGCTGAAAACCAAGCCGGGTATTGCAATGAAAAGCGATGGAATATGGGCAACCGGTATAAACATCAGAGGGTTAGATGAAAATCGCTTAGTAATATTGGTAGATGGAAACCGTGTAGAAACAGCAACCGACCTGACAGCCTCGCTTAGTATGACAGATATAAATGATATTGAACGTGTTGAAGTTATAAAAGGAGCCCAATCATCTTTATATGGAACCGGTGCAATGGGAGGAATAGTCAATATAATCACAAAAGACGGCTATTTTAAAGACAACCCTTTCTTTTCTGCAAATATCATATCCGGCTATACCTCGGGCAACAACTTAGTATCCAATCATGCCGCGGTCAGCACGGGAGCCGGGAAATGGTATCTGAGAGTCAGCGGAACTTATGCTGATGCAGGAGATATGAATACCCCAATGGGTATTTTGCCTAACAGCCGGTTTACAACAAATAATTTATCGGCAAAAGCAGGTATAAAGCCTTTTAAAAATCATCAGCTGAAGATACAATATCAACGTAACCGGAGTTCAGATGTAGGTATTCCCGGAGGGGAAGCATTTCCGGGACCTGCCGAAGCTAAATATTCCGATATAGGCAGGCATCTGTTCAATGCCGGGTATGAAATTACCGATATAAGTGATAATTTTTCTTCTTTGCAGCTTAGCTATTTCACGCAATATATACTTAGAGATGTATCGATGAAACCCAATACAGTAACGGAAGCTGCCCTTCCCAACAACAATATCCAGCGAACAACTCCGGTACTGGTAACTCCTACGGGTGAACATTTGACAACCGGAGCTCAATTGCGGGGTACATGGAACTTTACAGAAAAAAATACATTTATCGCCGGTGTAGATGTCTGGGGCAGGAAGCTGACAACCAGCAGGGAAAAATATATTAGGGTAGATATTTTAAATCCGGCGGGACAAATTATTAAAACCAATAACATGGAACGTGGCGAAACACCAATTCCTGAATCACGATTCAATAGTGCCGGACTATACTTTCAGGATGAAGCCAGCTTAATTGACGGGCGGCTGACACTCATAACAGGAGGAAGAATTGACAGAGTATGGATCAATAACGAACAAGGCTTTGACGTTGATTATCTTATTGTTAATGGTGACAGGAATGATTCTCCGCCAACACAGAGGCTTACCTTTAAAAAAGGAAGTGAACAAAGCTCTTCATGGAGTGCCAATGCAGGCCTGCTATACTCTTTGGGAAAAGATGCAGATGCTTCCATGAACCTGGCACGGTCATTTAGGGCCCCTTCGCTTGAAGAACGTTTTAAATATATCGACTTAGGCAATTTTGTTCAGCTGGGTGATCCCTCACTTATGCCGGAAAGCGGCTATTCTGCAGACTTGGGAATAAGAGTCTGGAACCCGGCATTTACATTACAATCAGGTATATTTATGAATGCTATTACCAATATGATATCAGAAATTCCGGGAGAATTTATATTTACTCTTACTTCAGAAAGCAAACCGGATACCCTGCCGGCATTAATAAGTACAAATTTAAGCAAAGCTCTCCTTTACGGCTTTGACTTCAGCTTTGATTATAATTTCGTTGACAACTTTGTACTATTTGCATCAGGAGCATATGTCCGGGGCAAAAACAGGGACAGTGGAGAAAATCTTCCACGGATACCCCCTTTAAACGGGCATTCAGGAATACGCTATACCTATCCTAAACTGGGCTCAACAGAGATAGCAATTACAAGTGCATCAAAACAGGAAAAAATTGCCCCGGGTGAAAGATCAACCGGCGGGTATTACTCTTTAAGTATGGCCCTGCATACCATAAAATTTAAAATTGGCAATGCCGGATTACAGTTTTTTTCCGGAATTGATAATATCACAAACAGAAGTTATACAAATCATCTTTCGACAAACAGGGGCTCAATAAGTATTGAACCCGGCAGGAGTGCTTTTATAAGAGTGGCCTTGTCTTACTGATAAAAAAAAATATTACATTTGCGCCTGATACGGCTTGTAGCTCAGTTGGCAGAGCAGCTGACTCTTAATCAGCGGGTCCAGGGTTCGATTCCCTGCAAGCCGACCTGTAAAGAGTTATAATGATATATAACAATAATTTTTCCTGAAAGGTTTTTCAGGCCGCTAAACCTACTTCGTTGATAAAAATCAGTTAAAAAATGTAAGATTAACAGCCTCTTTCTCAACTTTTACCGTTAACCGGTTCCAATCACTTAACTCACTGTAAATATCCCGGCAATAAAGGTTTTCTTTTCCTGCCATACCGGCATATTTTATAGCCATATCGGGCTCTTCCCCGTTAAGCAAAGCTGTAAGAAATGCTGCTGCTGCACTATCACCGGCGCCGGATGCATTAACAAATTTTGAATTGTCAACAAGATAAGCATCACATAAAATTTCCTGATAATTCCAGGTTGCAGGATTTAAATTAATACTATCGGTTTTATTTATTCCAGATATGTCTCCTGTAATCAGATAGGCTCCGCGATGTCCCATTTTTATTAAAAGTATCTTTACTCCTGCATTAATAATTTTTTCACCTATCTCTCTGACAGTCTCAATAGATACAACATCAATAAAATCTTTTTCACCGGATAAAGAGTTAATCTTTGCATATTTTTCAGGCATCATTATTTGAATAACCTCTTCAATGCTGGGTACAAAAATATCAATGAAAGGCAATATGTTTCCCATTATTTTAGGCCAGTTCACCTTACCCGATTCACTATCAGGATCAGGCAGGCTGAAATCAAGTGAAGTTACAACTCCCATATTTTGCACCTTTGAATACATCTCTGCCATTTGTTGTCCGTCATTCAGATAAAACTGTCTGAGCAAAGGTGGATATCCGAAGTGGAATAACTTAGAATTTGCAACAGCCTCAAAATCTATATGGCTCATATCAAAAATCCGGTTACACCCGGGTGATTCGAGAAATATCCTGTCTATCCCCGGGGGAGCCAAAACAATACTAAAGGCTGTGCCGGATGATTTTGTCTTTTGGATACCTTCTGCAGCGCCATATTTATTTAAATTTGCTTCAGCTATAATGCCAATGGAATCATCACCTGTTAATCCATTCAGAAATACCTTTTTCCCAAATTTTTTCATTGCCAATCCGGTATTAGGCACAAGTCCGCCCAATACAAAATCCATCCCATCGATCTCTATTAATTTGCCCGGGATCAGAATGTCATTTAAACTTTTAAAGTTATCGGTTTTTTTAAAACCGGGTAACATGTCAACACATGTATACCCGGCAATGACAGCGTCATATTTTTTGGTACCCATATCCGGCTGTTTTTTTATACTACTTTAATATCATTTAAATAACAGTAATACTTCAATACTTCGGTATTATCGCCATATGATATTATATAATGCTGGCCTGAGATTTTTTGGGCAAACTCTTCCACAGGTACTTCAAGGAAGACCTCAAGACTGGGCAACAGAGGAGCAGGTTGATCCCATCCGGCCTCTTCCCATTTTATCAGTTTACTCTCTCCCCTGCATATGTGCATAGTATATTCAGAAGCAGTATTTGACAGCCTGGCGAGTGTCAGGTTACCTGTCTTCATTGTTGAAATATTTAATACGCCGCCGCTGATATTTCCAAAAGCAGCTCCGGTAACTCTTACTTTTCCGTCAACTACTTCGGCCGGTACAAAATCAGGCACACCCATCAAAACACTATTTTCAAAAAATTCATAATATTCGAGATATGCTGCACACTGGCCTGTCAATTGTTTTACAATTAATTGTGTAACTGCTCCCATAGTGTCGTTTTCAGGAATAGTGCAAAGATTCATCTCATCGGATAGAAGCATAAAAATCATAG
>CAZLZJ010000065.1:0-12180 GCA_964563975.1 uncultured Prolixibacteraceae bacterium | reverse complement strand
TCTTTTATATTTACTATTTTATCTGAGCGTTCAGCAAAGTGTATATCGTGGGTTACTATTACAAATGTTTGATTAAGATCGTCACGCAATTTAAAAAGCAGGTCGTGAAGTTCCTCCTTATTTGCGGAATCAAGATTTCCTGATGGCTCGTCGGCCAGTACAACGGCCGGATTGTTGATCAGAGCCCTGGCTACGGCAACTCTTTGTTTTTCTCCTCCGGAAAGCTCTGAAGGTTTATGGTTGTATCTTTCGGAAAGGCCCAGATAGTCAATTAGCTTCATTGCTTTTTTTTCAGCATTTCTTTTTGTCATGCGGGCAATGAAAGCCGGGATACATATATTTTCAAGTGCAGTAAATTCAGGAAGTAAATGATGAAACTGAAATACAAATCCAATTTCCCGGTTCCTGAAGGCCGACAGGTCTGTTTCATTAAGTGAAGATATTTTTTTATCTCCGTAATAGACCTCTCCGCTATCCGGTCTGCTTAAAGTTCCTATGATCTGCAGCAGGGTGGTTTTACCTGCTCCGCTTGCACCCACAATGGAATAGATTTTTCCTTTCGGGATTTCAAGATTAATCCCCTTAAGCACCTGAAGAGAGCCGAACGACTTTTTTATGTTAATTGCTTTGATCAATGCACTTTTAAAAGTGGAGATGCGGGCTCACTGATTTTGCGGGCCCGCAAATCTCCTTTTAAAATAGAATAAGATGTTAGTCTTCCATCTGGTCGTAAATATTTTTGGTTATTTCATTAGCATCTTTTGTGACATCCTTTGCCACCTCATCCAGATCCCTTTTAATGTCAGAGGAATGCTCATTGATTTCACGTTTAATCTCATTTGTTGCTTTTTTAAATTCGCGCAATCCTTTACCTAATGTTTTAGCAATGTCCGGAATGGCTTTTGCACCGAAAAACAACAATGCTATCAGCATAACCACAACGAGTTCTCCTCCGCTGACAAATAAAATATAAGTTACCATTCCTAATTATTTTAGTTACAAATATACAAATTGGGCAGTTCAAAATTATAATATCTCAAAAAAGAATAATTTAGTTTTTACTTTTACGTTTTGCCGCACGCTTCGACAGGCGCAGGTTTATTTCGTATGCTACCGGTGTTGCTATAAACACTGATGAGAAGGTACCAAAAATTATACCAAGAAGAAGTGCAAAAGTAAATCCTCTTATGGTAGTTCCTCCAAACAGGAATATTGCAAAAAGGACAACAGCAGTTGAAAGCGATGTACTGAAAGTACGCCTCAGTGTACTGTTAATTGCTGAATTGATAACCTGTTCCCTGTTACGTTTCGGGTAGAGCTTAATATATTCTCTGATACGGTCAAGAACAACTACAGTATCATTGATTGAGTAACCTAATACAGTAAGTATTGCAGCAATGAATGCCTGGTCAATTTCCAGTGAGAATGGCAATAAATTATAAAACAGTGAAAACATTCCGAGAATGATCATTGCATCGTGTGCCAAAGCAATAACTGCGCCAAGACTATACAACCAATTGTTAAAACGGATCAGAATATAGAGGAAGATGATTACCAGTGCAAAGGTGATTGCAATAACCGAATCTTTACGGATATCATCGGAAATTGTAGCCCCCACTTTTTGAGAGCTTAGCTGATAGTTGTCATTAAACTCTTCAGGTGTAACCGCTTCGTCAATAAAACCGCCATCTTTCAGTCCTTTTATCAGTAGCTCTTCAACTTCATTGTCAACATTTTCAGAGTCATCATCAACTTTATAAACCGTTGTAATTCTAACCTGGTTAGCCGATCCGAAAGTTTTTACTTCCGGGGCTAAACCAAATACATCAAAAAGAGCATCCTGGACATCTGCAACCTGCACATCTTTGTCAAATCTTATTACATAAGTGCGACCTCCCTTAAAGTCAACACCATAATTTAATCCTCTGGTAGATAGAGAGATAATACCTAATAATATGAGTGATCCTGAAATAATAAATGCAATTTTTCTTTTCCCCAGAAACTTGATTGAGGTATTTCTCAGCCATTGTTTTGAAGCATCAGAAGTAAACTTTATTTGTTTGTTTCGTTTCAGTCTCCATTCAAAAATAAATCTTGTAATAAAAATAGATGTAAAAAGCGATGTAAGTATTCCAATTATAAGAGTGGTTGCAAAGCCTTTTATCGGTCCTGACCCGAAAACATAAAGAACGATACCTGTTAAAAGTGTGGTTACCTGGCCGTCAATAATGGCTGAATAAGCATTTTTATAACCGTCGGCAATTGCCAGCTTTAGCCCTTTTCCGCTCATAATTTCTTCCTGCACTCTTTCGTAGATAAGCACATTTGCATCAACTGCCATTCCCAGCGTTAGAACAATACCTGCAATACCGGGCAAAGTAAGGGTAGCTCCAAGAGAAGCCAGGATACCGATAATAAAAAAGACATTAACCAAAAGTGCTGTGTTTGCAGCTCCTCCTGCATTTTTGCTGTAAAAAAAGATCATATATCCCAGCACCAGAATAAATGCTATAATAAATGAGTACAGGCCTTTATTAATAGCTTCCTGTCCAAGTGAAGGGCCAACAATTTCTTCCTGGATAATTCTTGCAGGGGCAGGCATTTTTCCTGATTTCAGTATATTTGCAAGGTCTTTTGCTTCTTCAATGCTTCCAAGCCCCGTAATGCTGGATCGCCCTCCTGAAATTTCATTTTGTACAGTTGGAAATGAACGTACATAATTATCAAGAACAATAGCAATAGATTTGCCAATATTCTCTTTTGTCATTCGTTGCCAGGTTTTTGCTCCTTCGCTGTTCATTGTCATTGAAACTTCCGGGTTTGAGCCAAATTGGTCAAAATCCTGCCGGGCATCTGTAATGACCTCGCCGCTGAGTGGCGGCCTTCCGTCGCGGGTAGTAGTTTTCAGTGCAATAAGCCTGTAATAGTTACCTGCTTCATCAATGGAATTGGCAGTCCACCTGAAAAACATATCTCTGGGAAAAATAGAGCGAACCTGGCTTAAAGAAAGGAACCGGTTAACTTTTGATGTATCTCTTGAGTGGGCAATACCAACAGCCGGACCGGGTAATAGCTGTCCCGACTGGTCTGTACTTGGATTCAGTACGGCAAACAAAGGATTTTGTTGTTTGAAGTTTTCCAGATCTTCCAATCCCGTTAAAATGGAATCCTGATCTGCTCCCGATTCAAGTTCGGAAAGCAGAGAGCTCTCTTTTGTTGTATCGGCAACCGCCCGGTCATCAACCTGCGGTTCCTCTTTGGTATCGGCAACAGGCTCCGTTGTTTGCAGGGCAGTATCTTTTTCAAGACTCTGTATCTCCCTGATTTTATTATTAGCCTGCAGGAAATATTGGTAAGCTTCCCGGTTTTCATGAGTTTCCCAAAATTCAAGGGTTGCTGTTCCCTGCAAAAGATTTCTTACCCTGCTTTGGTCTTTAACACCCGGCAGCTCAACTAATATGCGCCCTTTGGTTTGCAGCTGCTGAATATTGGGTTGGGCAACCCCAAAGCGGTCAATACGGGTTCGAATAACATTAAAAGCATTATCAATAGCTGCATCTGTCTCTTTTCGGATTATATTGAGAACCTCGCTGTTGGTGGTATTGATATTAATTTTGTCGCGTAATTCGAGTGTCAGAAAGACTGATGCCAGCTGAGCATTTGGATCTATCTCTTCGAATGCTTGTCCGAAAAGGGTAACAAAATCTTCCTGCCTCTCTCTTTTTAGCACATTGGCACGTGCTAAAGCGGCATTAAATGTAGAGTCTGTGTTATAATTGGAAAGGGCCCTTATCAGATCTTCGACCGCTACCTCCAAGGTTACGTTCATTCCACCCTTCAGGTCAAGCCCCAGGTTTATTTCAAGCTCTTTAACATCTTTGTAGGTAAATTTTTTAAGTCCTAAGAAGTTATATACAGACTCTCCCGAAATTGAATCCAAATAAGAAAATTCCAAAGCAGGATCTCCCTGGGCATACTCCTTAGCTGCTTTTTCTATCCGTTTTGCTTTCCATGTAAATGACAGTTGATAAAAACAAACAGCTGCCAGTAATATGGCAAATGTCATTATAGCACCTCTGTTTTGCATTTTATATAAATTTTTGTTTGTAGTATTGTTAATTTTTTACTGCCTTTAATTGCCACTAAGCAGTTATTAATTTGGAGTTTGTTATTTCCGGAAAATTCAGGAGAATACCGGTGGATCTTCTTTTGAAAATGAATAATAGTTGTGGCTTGCAATTAATTGCAGAAAAGATAATATAGAAGAGTTGACGATTTTTTTATATCCGGATTTTAAAATTTGGGAATCATGCATCTGGTGAAATTTTTGGACCAATCTGTTGTGCGACTGTTCATATAAGATGCGGGACGGTATCTTTTGCAATAAAATTTTTGCTGATATTGAATTAAACGGGTTACAGAAGCAGATCATAGTATCTGAGTTATCAGTTGCGCCTTTTTCAGCTTCTAATTTTTTAAATTCAACAGGATGTTTTTCAAAATATGTATCTAAAATGATGGCAGTACCAACAACCAGGATCAGGGCTGCAAGCTTAATCAATTTGCTTTTAGATATTTTGATTCTAAATTTCACCGTTTTTTTTAAGCGCAGCAAATATACCTAAACATTTCAGGTTAACAAAGATAGGATTAAATAATTTCGGGGTTACTGGCTCTTTTTATTTATCGTTAAAGTAATCCTTCTTTTTTTATAATTGATTATTGCATTGTATTTCATTAAGAAATCACTGCCTAATAATCCACAGATATTAAGATTTGCTGCCATTGAATAAATTTTATTTACCGACGACAGGTCAATAAGAGCCACTTTAAAATTTTTCACTTTTAATTTACCCCACGATACTTCTTTTATTTCGGCAAGATCAGATTCCATACAGACTCCTCTTATTCCGGCAGTATTAACTTTATGGGGCAGCTCTTCGGATAAGTTATATTTTGCAGTTAGATTCTTATCGAACACTGTTTTGGAAGCACCGGTATCTATCACCCAGTGTCCCAAAGTTGAATCAAAAAAATGAGAAGAGACAATAAGATGATAATTATCATCTTCCAACTCAATAATAGTGAGAGGGATTTTTATTTTCATATTTAGGGCTTTCTATATTTGCAATCTGTCAAGGATTTTCATTAATATCCCGATTGACTCTGCAGAGTAGTCCAAAGCCTTTCTTTCTTTTTTATTAAGAGAAATTTCAATAATTTGTTCTATTCCGTTTTTTCCCAGCTTTACAGGAACTCCCATAAACAGGTCTGAATATCCGTACTCACCTTCCAATTTTACGCAGCAGGGCATGATTCTTTTTTGATCCATGATTATTGCTTCTACCATTTGTGCCACTGCCGATCCGGGTGCATACCATGCTGATGTTCCCATCAGGTTTACCAATTCACCTCCTCCTTTTTTTGTTCGTTTAATTATTGAATTTAATTTTTTTTCACTTAAAAGTTCCTTAACAGGTATTCCTGATATTGTGGTATAACGGCTTAGAAGAACCATTGTATCACCGTGCCCTCCAATTATTAAAGATTGAATATCCCTGGGAGACACATCTAATTCTTCAGCTAAAAAAGCACGGAAGCGGGCAGTATTAAGGAGGCCGGACATACCTATAACTTCATTTCTCGGTTTGCCGGCAGATTTGAAAGCTGTATAGGTCATAACCTCCAAAGGGTTTGAAACGATAATTATTTTGGCGTTCGGTGAATGTTTAATTACTTTTTCTGTTACATTTTTAATGATACCTGCATTTATTGAAATCAGGTCATCGCGATTCATTCCGGGTTTTCGCGTTACCCCTGAAGTAATAACAACAACTTCTGAGTTTTCGGTTTTTTTATAATTGTTTGTTGAACTGGTAAGGCGGGTGTCAAAAAAATTTATTGGAGCAGTTTGCCACAGGTCCAGGCTTTTACCTTCCGGCATTCCCTCTTTTATATCCAGTAATACAACTTCCCGGACAATATTTTTACCGGCTATAATTTGCGCACATGTTGTTCCGACATTTCCTGCTCCTACAACTGTAACCTTCATATTACTATTTATTTATTTGTTCATCAACGTCCTTTTCCTTTTTAAAAAGAACAATAAAAGTCAATAATAACAAAATTGAGGCTATGGTTGTAACACCCCAGATAGTGTTCCAATTATAACCTATAGCTGTTTTATTAATATCAATCAGTTTTGCGCATATAAAATTACCAACAAGCAGCCCTGCTCCAAATGTTATCAGGAAGATAAACCCCTGAGCCTGTGATTTGAGTTTTGCAGGAGCTTTTTTATCAATATATATTTGCCCGGCAACATAGAAAAATCCAAAAATAAGCCCATGTACCAATATTCCTATATAGTAGATCCAAGGCTGATCTGCCATTCCACCGGCATAAAATGCTAAGTATCTTATTGCCAAAGCTATCAGCCCCATAATCATTGTACTCCTCAGCCCATATTTTTTAATTGCCGGAGGTACAAGTAAAATAAATCCCATTTCTGCAAGTACCCCCCAGTTTATTGTAACTGTAATATATTTAGTTTCAATATAGAGGAGGAACTCCGAAAAATAAGAGTAGTACATTGCAAAAGGTATCATTGAGAGAAAAGAGATAATTATAAACATTGAAAAATTGCGATCTCTCATCAGCTTAACGGTTCCAAGTCCGAATATGTCGGTTATTGTATATTTTGTGCCTTTTCCGGCAGGGGGTGTATCGGGAAGGGTAAAATTTGTTATTGCCGCAATCAGGCTAAGGACGGATCCGCAATAAAAAGGCAAATTTGTACCATCAAAATCCAGTTTCAGCAGGTTAATAAAGATAACGCTGAATATTCCTGATGCCACCCAGCCGATTGAACCAAATACCCGTATTTTGGGAAAATCTTCCGAAGGGAGGTGTGCCATGGCAATAGCACTTGTAAGGCTCCACGAAGGCATATATGCAAGCATTGCAAAGAGCAGGCAAATAAAAAGTATATCCGGATTGTTAGTGTTGCCTGCCCATAACAGCATAGCGGCATTTATTAAATTCATTGTCATAAGAACCTTTTGTGCCGGCCATAACCGGTCGGCCAGCATCCCAACTGCCGGCGATAGCATACAGCCTATTGCCATTGAACTTAATATCAGTGCTTTTTGAGTACTTTCGACATCAAGATTAGTCAGATAAGCTGCAAGAGGGACCCACCAAACTGCAAACATCATATATTGCAGCAGCATCATTAAAGAAAGTTTTAGTTTGTTCATAGTTTTAAAAGGTTTGACATTACTGTTTGTCAGAATACTTTCTAAGGTATGGCATCAGGAATTCAGAGTACCTTAAAAATCCAAGATCGGTAAAGTGAACTCCGTCTACTGTTGCTTCATAATCATTTCCTATCATCCCTTTAGAGGGTATCAGTTTTATATTTTTTTCCCCGCTTTTCTTCAATTGTTTATAAATCTTATTCAATGCTTCATTTTTGGCTTTAATAAGCTTTTGATTTTCAAGATCATAAGTAGCTTTAGGATAAAACGGATTTTCGATAAAATATATTGGAACATCAGGTAACTTATCTCTGATTATGCGATAAAATTTTTCTGTTTTTTCCTCTATTTCAGCAACATTTACATTTGGCATAAAATCCAGGAGTATTGCAGATGCTTCGCGTTGTGATATTAATCCGGCAATTTCATAATCCAGTTTTGCATTACCGCTGAACCCCAGATTGATAACCTCTCTGTTCAGCCATCTTTCAAGTATATTTGTATGTGTCATTCCCGGCCGGGTAGCACATCCTCCCTGCAGAATACTGGTACCATAGCAGATTATAGGTTTGTTGCGATTTGGAAGATTTACCGCAGGTTGTTCTATCACTGCCAATGAGTCTATTCCTATTTCGATTGATAGGACTCCGTCGTACAATGGTAAAAAAAGCAGGAACTCACGCATCACCCCATCCATATTTGATGATATCACGGCTTCAGTTACTTTGTCTGACGGCCTGGCAGTATTTACATACTCCCAGTTTTTGCCGTTAAGTGCATATAAATCCATTCCTTTAATACCTGTAAATGCCATATGGTTCATTACTCTGTTATTTAAAAGTTCCCATTTGGCAGCTATTTGTGTTGAGTTTGATCTGAACCTGACTGCCAGCCCGGCACTGCTTTTTCCAAGACTCCATACCGGGGGCCTGGTTTGCTCTTTCAGATATGCGGGAAGTCGTTCATACCGGGTCTCGGTCTCTTCAGATATTTTTCCAAGAAGAGGATAATTGTTTGCATCATAAAAGACCAACTGGGCATTTCCAGTGATGCCGGCTACTATTAAAGCAATAAATAAAAGAAGTGTTCTCATAGAATTATATTTTATTTTAACCATTCCGGAAATAAATCAGCCGGGTTGTCAACAGCTTCAACCGGGATTATTTGGAGATTGCCGGAAGAGTTTAATTTCCGGAAGCCATTTTTTATAATTTCAATATCTTTTTCAATATTTTCAGTATCCTCATACTTTCCATTACAATCGGTAACTCCCGCCAAAACTAATTTCCCGGGTGCAAGGGTTACAGCCAGATCCGGGAGGTCATACTTTTTAAGAGCCCCGGGTACAAGGCTATGGACAAACAGAGGATTATAAAAACGGTTTACCACTATTGATCTGTAGGATGAATACGGTTTAACCAACATCACACGGGATATTTCCTGATCAATAGCTGCTGCATGCAATAATGCAGGTGACAATTCACTGTATGCCACTCCATAAACCTGTTCAGTTTTAAAGAACCTGTTAAGCAAATGTGAAAGCTTTACTATATCTCCTGCCTGAATTCCTGTTATACTCCTGCCTATAAGCATTGCAGTAAAAAGCATATTATAGGAAACATTTTGTATAAATGCATCACCTTTCAGGCTGCCCTTTCCCAGCTCTCCTATCCCCACAAGATCAGGTGCCAGCACTGTATATCCTTGCGAGGTCAGCCACTCAATTTCTCCTCCCACATCAGCTGCTGCCTCTTTCCCTTCGTGATGAAGATAAATTATTGCTTTTTTATTTGTTGTCTCAGGCCTGAATAACAGAAAAGGTATAACATATTCACCTTCACCTTTAATAAAATATTTTTCCACGGCATACCCTTCTCTTTGGAATCTTCCGGTAAATACCGGTTTGTCAGTCAGAGACGGGTCTCTGTATCCTGAAAGTTGCTTAGCTGCGATTTTTACATTTTTGACATGTTTATAAATATCTTCTCTGCAGCTTTGCAAATCATCAATATACTTTTGAGCCTCTTTAAGGTTTAAAGTGAATACTGTCTCTCCGCCCAGAGAGGAGCCAAGTTGCCCGGTTGGCGTTTTTTGGAGCTCTTTTTCTGTCAGATACTCAACCTCCTCCTCTTCAGACGAACCGGGCAGAAGCAGATGTTTTCTGAAAAATGCATATAAAGTTTCGCGGTTCTTTTGAGTATAGCCGTGGTTCCAATCATCTTCTACCAATTCAATATTATCGGATTTGCCGAAAATGTCATAAACCCTTGTTGCCTCCTTATAAGTTTCTCTTACACCCTCGATATTGAAAAAGTCTCTGGTAGTGGCCATTATCAGGGTAGGCTTTGGAGCCCTTGCTTCAATGAACCCGATATGATCGATGCCGCGAATAATGCCATGGTAGAAGTTTTGTTCCCCATCCTGCACACCTATTGACTCTATAAGTCTTGAAAAGGTGGTCAGGTAGCATGCAGGTGCAGCAGCGGTTACCCTGTCATCCATAGCTGAAATATATGCAGTCTGGGTTCCTCCTCCGGATAATCCGTGAACCCCTATTCTTGACGGGTCTACCTCTTTTCTGCTCACCAGGTAGTCGATGCCTCTGATGCCGTCCCATATAAAATATCTTGCAACTGACTGACCGATCAGGGCAGTTTGAACCGATGGATAGGAGTGCTCTTTAGTAGAGCTGCCGATTGAGGATTTTCCTGTTTCAGGATCATAATATTGCAATCTTTCACCTTGCCCCAAAGGGTCGAAAGCAAGTACTACGAACCCTTTTTTTACAAGATTCAGGATCGGCTGCTGGTAAATTGTGCGCCGGTAAGCTATATCGCTGTGTCCGGTACAAAACAGTACTCCCGGTGCAGGTTGTTTAAGGTTGTCGGGAATAAACAGAGATGCGGTAACATAAAATTCCGGGAGAGACTCAAAAATTACATTTTCTATTTTGTAGCCATCTTTTTTTATTTTTCCGGTAATTTTTGGATTTAGAGGTGTTTTTATATCAAAGGGGCCCACAATATCCCAGATAGTCTCTTTAATATTGTTTTGCATAATTTGCCACTCTCCTGTGGTATGAAGCCTTGCTGCCGATTCCTCTCTTAATTTCAGAAGCCGGAAGGCTTCATTACTGAGGTGGTTGTACAGCGAATTAGGAGCATCGCTGTATTTCAGCCATCGCTCCAGTACTTTCAAATTCTCTTGAGCAGGTAAGTTTTTGGGCATCACATACAGAAACAGCAAAAAGAGGAAGATTATCTCCCTTATTTTTCCATATTGTGCACTACTCCTTTTTCTAAAGAGTTTCCCGGGTTTTTTATTAGTTTTAGTTTGCATTTGTAAAGAAAAATAGTTTCACAAAAATTTTTATATGCGTACTCCTGTCGTACCTCCTTTTGTAAGTGATATATCATGTGGTTTATTAACTTTCCATGATCCGCCTGTGAAGTCAGGAATATCGATCGGTGTTGAGCGGTTGGCAGCAGACCACTCGCTTAATGGTCCGATTACACTCCAGGATGCAGCATCATAAACATCAATATCCAATGGCAGGCCATTTCTCAGGCAGTCAATCAAACGCCAGTCCATTAAGAAATCCATACCACCGTGACCTCCTATTTTGAGAGCCATCTCTTTCATTCTTGCAATGATTGGAGGGTTAAATTTATTTTCTATCTCTTTAAATTTCTCCTCTGTGAACCACCCTTTAGAGTTATTTGCCAAACGTGGTTCAAGCGGATATTTTTGAGCCACTCCTTTGGTACCGCTTATAAGATGCAGTCTTGAATAGGGGCGGGGAGTAGTTATGTCGTGTTGCAGCATTATGGTCTGACCGGAAACAGTTTTTATTGTAGTCACATTCATATTTCCACGGAACGGTTTATCTACAAATTGTTTAAAATAGTCTTCAGATTGAGTCAGTTTTTTTGCTATATCATTCATCATGAAGTCTTTTGTAGAGGTAGATACTAAGTACTCCATCCTGTTGCCTCTGTTTATATTCATAGCCTGTGCAATTGGTCCGAGTCCGTGGGTTGGGTAGAGGTTGCCATTTCTTGTCATATTTTGCTGCAGCCTCCAGCTTCTGCCGGGTTTACCTCTGAAAAACAGGCTCTCGCCAATTTCATGTACATAACCTCCTTCTCCATGAATTATGTCGCCAAAAAAGCCATTCCGGGCTAAATTCAGGGTAAGAAGCTCAAAGTAGTCGTAGCAGCAGTTTTCAAGGATTGCACAATGTTTTTTCGTTTTTTCCGAAGTCACAACAAGCTTCCAGCACTCTTCTACTGTAGTAGCAGCCGGCACTTCTAAGGCTGCATGCTTTCCGTTTTCCATTGCATAGATTCCCATAGGTGCATGCATTGGCCATGGAGTAGCAACATAAATAAGGTCGATATCATCTCTGCGGCACATCTCCATCCAGGAATCTTCACTGCCTGAGTAGATTGCCGGAGAGTGACCCGGTGTTTTAATTCTTCCTTTTGCAGCTTCTGCATTTTCCTTTAAAACATCACATAACCCTTTTATTTCAACTCCTTCTAAATAGCTGAGCCTGGTTACGGCTGCAGATCCCCTTCCACCAAGCCCGATAAATCCAACTCTTACTTTTTCAAGTTTGGGGGCAGCATAGCCGGACATATTAAAAATTTGGGAATAGTGTTTTTCTGCCTCTTTTTTGATATTATCTAATGCCGATTTTCCTGATTCAGCTGAATAGGAGTTATTTCCTTTCAGGTGTGCTGAGCCAATTAATCCAATCCCTGTTAATCCGGCAATTTTCAAAAAACTTCTACGATCACTTTTCATTCATTTAAAATTTTATAATTTATATTGTAAAAATACCGAAAAGATAATTTTTCGGCAAATTAGTTATAATGAATAAAAAACAATCAAAAAATCTTTTATTTTGATTGTTTTA
>CAZLZJ010000064.1:0-12326 GCA_964563975.1 uncultured Prolixibacteraceae bacterium | reverse complement strand
AAGAAAAAGAGTTGCAGTGCTGTTTGGAGGAATGACTACATTATAACTGATAACTTCTGCTGATTTTTTCCATGAGGATAATATTTTGCCAAAAATACCATCATACTCAGCTTCAAACTCATCTAATCCGCCAACAAAGTTAGGCTTAAGAATAACATTTTTAAAGCCCGGTTGTTTCTCATCCGGAAAAATACCGCCAAGAGCTTTATAATACCAGGCGTTTATCTCACCAAACATAATATGGTTCATTGATATATCTTTGGAAGCATCAAGAGGCCAGTTCTCATAAAAAGTAGTTGCTCCGTTTACAATCCACCATCCCCACGAAGGAAAAGTCTCCTGCGATGCCACCTCGTATGCAAGTCCGGCATAACCATTATCGCTCAATGCATTTAAAAGAGTTTTACTCCCTAATAGTCCTACGTCAATATGTTTATTGTCAGCCTCAACCCTTTTAGCAAGGTTTTCCGCCACTATAGCTTTGTACTCCTCAGGCACCAGCCCCCAGTGAAGGGCAACACTCAGCTCCGTTTGTAAGCCGTTGCCGTAGATTCCTTTTCCGGAGTCAAAATATTTATCGTTAAAAGCCCTCTTTATCTTTTCCGACAAAGTGGTATATTTATTATAGTCATCCCATTTCCCGAATAGTTTTGCAGCTTTAGCCATAATCACCGCATCAACATAAAAATAGGCGGTGGATGTAAACTCCTTCGGCGTCACCGACTTCACCGGCACCCAGTCTCCTAACCCCCAATCAGTCAAGCCCGAAGGACTTATCTCATCAATATAATCAACATACTTTTTTATATTTTCGTAACAAAGCTCCAACAAATGTGAATCGCCGTAAAAAAGATAAATATTCCATGGAATTATGGCAATGGTGCTTGTCCAGTCAGGTCCGTTTGCCCAGTGATATCCCCATCCGTTTGAAGGGATGATTGCAGGAAGCACGCCATTGGGCTGCTGCTCGTCGCGATGATCAGCCAGCCACTTTTCATAAACTGTTATACCGTCAAAGTTATACAAACCTGTCTCTATACTTATATGCGCATCACCTGTCCACCCGTTCTTTTCTCTCTGCGGGCAATCAGTGGGGTACCCAAAAAGGTTAGAGAGATAAGATGCATTTGAAGCTTCCCATATCTTATCCAGCACAGGATTTGAAGATCTTATACGTCCTGTGGAAGGAACATCACTATGCATAAAATATGCAATGAGACTCTCTTCTTTCAATTCTACAGGCTTATCGGCCGTTATCTCAACATATTGAAAACCCTTATAGTTAAACCGGGGCATAAATTCCTCCTCCCCTTCGCCTTTCAAAATAAATATATCGGTTTGAAATGGATCAGAGTTGTCAACCGGCCGATAGTGGATTTCGATATTTGACATATCAGCAAAACCTTCCTTGTCAAGGCGCTCTGCATGCTTCAACCGGATTTCGGTTCCTGCAGGCCCTGAAACTTCTAACCTGACCACTCCCGACATATTCCTGCCAAAATCAAATAGCCAGGTACTATTATTCAGTTTTTTCATACTTTTTGCCCGGATCTCTCTTACATTCCGAACAGGATGAAGAGTTTGTGCAACAATATTTTGTGAAGGAGCACCGGCAGGCACTGCTTTTTTCCACTCTTTAGTATCAAACCCGGGAGTATCCCACCCTGTCTGCTCTAACCGGCTATCATAATGCTCAGCTGTATATATACTGTTAAATACCACCGGGCTAAGTGATGTCTGCCAGTCCGGGCCACTGGAAATTATCAATTTTGAATCATCCTGACCGGTAACTCTCAGGTCAAGACAAAATTTAGGACGCGCCCGCCACGGAGCTTTATCAAAATACCAGACAGCAGATGATTGATGATTATACCAGCCATTCCCAAGCAAAATACCAATAACATTTTTTCCTCTCTTTAAATAGTCAGTAATATCGTGCGTTACATATAAATTACGTCTGTCAAATCTTGTATACATAGGATCCAGGCGATGATTTCCAACACGTTCGCCATTTACCGATAACTCAAAAAGCCCTGCTGCTGCAATATATACCCTTGCCGACTTAATCTCTTTATCCAGAGTAAACTCTTTCCTGAAATATGGAGCAGGCTTCAGGTTAAAATCATGTGTATCAGTAATCCACATTCCCTTCCAATTATCCTGCTGCATCATGCCGGTTTCAAAATAAGAGGGAGAAGACCAGCCCGACCATTTACCATTCTCATCCATTACACTAACACTCCAGTAATATCGGGTAAAAGGTTCTAAAGGAGGTCCTGAATATTTTATCATATTACCGGAAGAGGAGACTGTTCCAAATATCTGAATATACCCCTCTCCTTTCAATACCGATCCTCTATCGGTTCCTGATACCACTCTGCTCATAAGAATTGAAGTACCGGGAGTCTCCGATTCTAAACTCCATGTTAACCGGGGACTTGCCACATCAATCCCTAACGGGTTTTTCAGATATTCACATCGCAGATTTTTAACTTTCAACTGCGAAAAGCCCTGGTTTATTAACAATATACAAAATATGGTTAGAAGAAAAGCTACTCGTTTCATTTACATAAATTTTATCATACAGCTGCCGGATTTTTACTAAAGTGTATTTATTCCGGGTTAAACCAAAAAAACCGCTGTATATAAATATTCAGATACTGTTTTTTATTTTGGTTTGATATGGACAAAATTTTCAAATACAACATTTTTAACAGCACTTTTATCAATATTATATATCACCATCTGCTCCCCTGTCCCCCTATAAATTCCATTCATAAAACAGCTGTTAGCAATTGCCTCTTCTATCTGTATCAATGATAAGCCGTTACCTGTTATATTCATAGCGTGGATATTGTTAATCCTGCCGGGCAGTGACGGATCCCCGTACCCTTTGCCACCTGCAAGTATGGCATTATATCGTCCACTCCAGGTCAATCCGTCAATAAATACATTTCTGATACCTGCAGTACTGTTAGCCCTGATAGCCACTCCCCGCGTAAGAGCATTGCAAGAGATATTCGAAATCACTATATTTTCTGTATCATCTTCAGATCCGCGCCAGTGCCGCGATGTAACCATAGTGGAGTTAACCGTTCCCCCCTCCTTATTTTCAGAACTTAACCCCAAAATTGACAATGCTATAAAATCATCACCGGTTGTTCCTGAAATGTTATTTATCCTGAAATTTTTACACCCGTGTCTGAGATCAATCCCATCCCTGTTAGCAATAAACACCTCTTTCCCGTTTACTATCTGCATTTCAGGGCAGTCAAAAGTAATATCCGAAATATCTGCATTGAGAGTTCGCTCAAAGCTGACTGCCCAGGCATGAGCTTGTTTAATATTTACATTTTTAAGTTTGAATCCGTCAACATAAGCCATTAATATCATAATATTACGCCAATCGCCTTTTTGCTTTATACCCTCTTTGCCTGCATCACTGCCATAACTAACCCTTCCCGGTTCTTTGGAAAGTACAAGGGTCCGGTTGCCGTCACCTGTAGCTCTGGGATTATCAGCCCCTTTTAATATAACATCTCCAATACCAATTATGCTTATATTGCTTACCCACTCCGGATCAGTAACCCCGACACCCACATTTTCACTCCTGAACATATTGTCTCTGCATTTATCGGAAAGCTGTAAAGTACAGTTATCAAGAATTATTGTCATATTACCGGGAAGAAGTATCGCACTGTCAAGAAGCCATATATTTGTTCCATTTGTATTTACCGGAGGAATAACTACTTTGTTGATTGTCCCTTTGGCTGCCTCAACGGCTGCCCTTATCCTTTCAGTATCGCTGCCCGAAAATATATTAGGGTTCACTCCATTTTCCCTGTTATTGCCGTTATTTACGCAGCCTGACATAATAAACAGATACACAAACAGTAATACAAACTTTGAGATAGCAAATTTCTTCTTCATATTATTAAAATTAATTATTTTCAATGGCCATGCAAATCAATTATCAACAAGGGAATGGCCTTTATGCTCAAGCACTTTATCAATAAATCTATATGCCTCCCCGCGTACATCCGCCGGAAAGTCATGTTCAGCTTCCGGATACCTCACCACTAACCGGTCGGGCACTAAATAAAATTGATATATCTTTTGTGCCTCTTCTACTCCTTTTTTAACACCTTCAACATCAAAATTACTATCATTAACCGGTGAGTTAGAAAAAAAGGCTCTTGGTGCAAAAAGAGCAATGATCTCATGAAAATTAAAAAGTATCTTCTCTCCGTCAAGGTTATATTTGTCTTTAATAAGCGGCATATATCTCTCTTGTGCCCAGGGGCCGAGTCTGCCGCCATATCTTTCAGAAGCCGCCTCACCAATATCATAATATTCAAACTGAGTCCAGCCACAGCTTGATACAATAACCTTTATGCGGTTATCAAAAGCTGCTAAGAACATAGCATTATGCCCGCCCAGAGAATGTCCTATCACACCTATTCTTTCAGAATCAACATCCTCACGTTCAGTAAGATAATCAACACATCTCATATGATAAAATATTGCAGCCATTGTTCCCGACTCATAACGGTCTGTCTTAAAATCATAATCTGTCAGATCGCCAAAACTCGGATAATCAGGGGCTATAACAATATAACCTCTTTCTGCCAGCTCTTTTGCATATCCCCTGTTTGCTTTTCCCTCTCCATCTACTATCTTTTTACCTAACGCACCTGTGGGGTGCAAAGCAACAATGGCGGGAAACTTATCATCTTCTCCATTTTTAAAAGGAATATAAAGATATGCCGGCACCTTTTCATCATTATATGCATTTAAGGTAACAGTATACCTGATATAATTTTCTCCGGTAATTTCCTCTATGACCTGAATGTCCGTTTCAGGTGAGTCAGGCCATTCGGGCAATGCACCCATAGCATCTTCCATTCCGCGTAATATCTTATCTCTCTGTTTTATCCAGTCAGAAATATCTCTGATGATCACCTCCTTTTTATCAGATGCAGAATAAAAACTTGTTGAATCTGTTCCTGAACGGCATTGAAAAAGTATTAATGTAACCAACAGCAATAATAGTGTTGGAACTGATCTGTGGACTGCTATTAATTTCATTGTTAATCAGCTTATTAATATTAAAAAACCGGTTTATCTTTATCTTCTTGTCAGTAACTGACTTTTAATAATTTACGAAGTCCTTTCATAATCTCAGCTTCAGATCCACCGGTTACCGGGCTGTCTTCCACTTCATATCCTCCCTCTTCGTATGCTTTTTCAGTGCCTATATAAAAAGGCCCATAATCACCATAAGCGGCCATGGCTACAAAATATCCGGGTTTCATTGCCTTTGCCGCAAGTTGATACTCCACAAAAAGCTCTCCGGGCATAAATAGAAGCCTGATATCACCTATACTTAAACAGCCAAGATCAATAGCCTTTCCTTCTTTACTCCTTTTGTACCATCCGAGCTTTCCCATATTGTTGGGAAGATAATTAAACGGCAGATCTTTTTCTGTCATTTTCTGTTCTATCTCTGTTACATTTTCTGCAGCAGGCAAAAAAACCGGCTCGGTTTCCCAGCTAATCATCTCTGCAGTAACGGCAATTTTAATACTCTCCTCCCAGGCTTGTTTCATTCCCTCAGCCAGCCGGCGAGCCAAAAGAAACCTATTCTCTTTTGAGCCATCATTATATTTACCGGCAGCAACATTTCCTCCCGCTCCGTTAAAATGAATATGCAAAGCTTCAGGGACTTCTAACTGTCTGTAAAAACGGGCTATTCCGGGAAAATCAGGATTAGCAATCCGTGTCAGATAATAGCTCTGCGGATGAGTGGCATAAAAACTAAGAACCGCAAGTGGTTTTTCTTCATTCCAAAAACTTACCACCGATACCATCGGATCTATTACCCCTTCGGGAAGAGCCATAAGTTGCCTGTCTCTGCAGGATGATGCTCTGAAAGCTCTGACCTTTCCTTCATCATTTAATATCCTCCGGTTTGAAGCAACTTTATATACAGGGGCTTCCCCAAAAGAGAGATGAGTAACCGGGGCAGCTTCTTCGAGTGATTCTTTTACGGCAATCTGCAGTCTGCCAATCATCTCACGGGCAAAAGAACCGTCAAAGCAACCGGGGCTTACACCTGCATCTTTTAAAATTTTCTCGGCAGTAAAATCACACACAGGAGCATCATGCTGATGTATTGTATGCACAGCCACATGGTCAGGTAAAGTACCTGCAGCTTCGGCAAGAGCCTGTTTAAACCGATCCTGGCTTTCATTAGAAATTCCAATCCAGTCGACAACCAATAAAACCACCGGCTTGCCTGCTCCCCTGATCACCAATCCCTTTGCACGCAGCCCCAAATCCCAGGAATTTTTCATCTCCTGATAAGTTAACCGGCTGCCAACAGGCGGAGTGGCATCAACATCAAAGACCGACAGGTAAACCTGTGGCTCAGATAGCTGCCCGGAAGATGCAGTACCGGCAAAAGAGGGATGATAAAGCAAAAAAACAGAGATCAATAGTGTTGCTGCAAAGAAAAAGACTCTTTTTGTTAATACATTCATACTTGTCAGACTGCAATAATTTATAAGGATTTCAGATCATTCTTGTTGTCATATATTTTCATAATGGCATTTATGACATCATCCATATCCTCTTTCGTGCCTAACAGAGGACCTGAAGCCCATAGCATCAGCATATCTTCACACACCTGATCACACATAGGCAGATCCATCTCCTCTTTAAACTGACGAAGCCTGGCCGGGGAGTACATCTTTTGATACATCTTCTGATTTATAATTGTATCTATCCATGGTTCTTTATGCAACCCATTCTTGATATAACCACTCAGTCCTATTCCCTCTGCAGCTATAACTTTTAAAAATGTATCCCTGTCGAGATCATTAAAATACTCTTTATTATATGTCATCGGATAGAGATAAAACGATCCGCTCTCTGTTCCGTCATAAAGTTTCTGCGGGACTACACCCGGAAAACCTTTCAGTTTCTCTGACAAATAATTGGCATTGGCATTGCGTCTTTCAAAGCGCTCCTTAACACCGGCCATCTGCCCTAACAGTATTGCCGCCTCTAATTCATTCATGCGATATTTAGGGCCAATTCTCTCTGTACGGCCTCTTTTTGAAGTTCCATGATTTTGCACAGTGTAGCAAATGTCCATAAGCTCCTCATCATTACCAATAATAGCACCTCCTTCTCCGCATGAAATTGTTTTACTGGTCTGAAAGCTGAAACAGCCAAGATGACCGATATTTCCAAGAATCTTCCCTCTATGCCTTGACAAATGCGCCTGACATGCATCTTCGATTACAAAAAGATTATGTCTTTTAGCAATAGCCATAATTTTGTCAAGATCAGCAGGCTGCCCCATCATATGCACCGGCATAATAGCTTTTGTATTTTCATTAATCCGCCTTTCCACATCAGCAGGATCAAGCTGGTAAGAGTCGGGATCCAGGTCTGCCAGCACAGGAAGTGCGCGGGCTGAAAGAATAGCAGCAATAGTTCCGGGGTCAGTATAAGGAGAAGTTATTACCTCATCTCCGGGGCCAATTTCCAATGCCTCCACAGCTGTATGAAGAGCCTGGGTACCTGATCCGACAGCAACACAATATCCGGACTCCATCAATTCAGCATAAGCTTTTTCAAATGTAGGTACAGTACCGTTGGCTGATTGTATACGGCACCATATGCCACTACGGGTGGTCTTCTCAATAGACTCAACTACCTTTTCGTCCACATATGGCCAGTCCGGCCAGCTCTTGTTAGTTCGAACGGGATCACCTCCAAGGATTGCTAATTTCCTTGCATTACTGTTAGTCCCGGAATATCCGGCAAAGGCAGATGCAGAGGTAGCAGCAGCCATGCCAACAGATCCTGCGGAAACAACAGAAATGAACTTTCTTCGTGAAAAATCTTTTTTGTTCATAGGAATGATATTTAATAGTCAATAAAATATTAAAATTACTATAAAAAAACCATATTATGAAACCAAATAAATTTGATTTTTCATTATTACCGCCAGTTACTAAACCAATTGAAAAGGGATAAAATAATGGAACAATAGAACAACAGGCAATAATAGTTCCAATCTGCTCACCACAGCAGACGATATATTCAAGTCACAACTTATTATTGAAAATTAAACTTCCTGAGGCAGAATGTTTCTTTTTGCAGCAACAGCTGCTGTTCGTCCCGCTGCCTCTCCCATTGCCACGGCATTACCTGTCATTCTGTAACTCGAATGTGCAAAAAAATCGCCACTGATACATCTTCCGGCCATCATCAGTCCGTATACATCGGCAGCTATCAATGATCTCAGGGGAATATCATACCCTCTGCTCCTGATTCCCTCGTTATATGCTCCTTGTGAATGTTTATTTTCAGGCCTGGCAAGTGAGTGGACATCGACTCCGGCAGTAACACTGCAAACTGCATCATCAAATCCGGAACCATTTATCAGATCATCTTTTGTGATAGTATATAATCCATGTATCCTTCGTCCTTCTCTGGTTCCAATCTGCTCTGCGGTTGCCAGCAATCTGATATTTCTCCATACACCCCCATTATTGCGCAGGGAATTTATTATGGAATTTATCTCCTTCCTGGCATGAATTGTAGCTTTTGTCACATCTTTCGTGCTTATGGAAGATACTCCATATTCATGGTTTGCCATCATTTTAAAAAGATCTTTCCTGATTGGATATAGAGCAGGTTTCAGATATGAAGGAGAAAAGCCGCCTCTCTCAATCTCTTCTAAGAACTTCATTTTTGAGGGAGAACCTGCATTTGAATCTCCTGCCCATCTGGAAAAATCTTTGATCTCATCAAAATAAATTCCGGTCACTAAAGCCAGCAAACTAAAAGGCTGCATCGCACCGTCCCCCTCACGCCCAAGGTCAAAACCGCAACCACTCAGTGCTGCAAGATCCCCATCGCCGGTAGAATCAATAAATATCTTACCTGCCCAGGCCTCACGACCGGACTTCGATTCAGTGATTATATGTGTTAATCTTTTGTTGCTATCCTGCACAGATGAGACAACTCTTGTATGGTAAAGGATATCAACACCCGCATCAACACAAAGCTCTTCCAGCAAAAGCTTCATCACTTCCGGATCAAAAGAGAGAACCCTGCCTGTATCAATTTCTCTATTTGCCCCTCCCCGTGCAATAAGCTCTCTTTCTATCTCTCTCATAAATCCCGTCTTACCGGCATGATCAAGAATCCATGTCAGCAATCCCGCAGTCCATATACCTCCTAAACTGCCATGAGCTTCCACCAGCAATGTTTTTGCACCTCTCCTGGCAGATTCAACTGCAGCACTGACCCCGGCAGGCCCGGCACCACATACAATAACTTCATATGAATCTTTCACGGGAACACTCCTCTGAGCCTCAGTTACAGACCGGGAACCATTTTTTTGAGAGGTTAGATTTATACCCGGAGTTACAAATGTGATACCTAACCCTGCAGCTCCTGCAGACCTGAGAAAGCTTCTGCGTTTCATAACTTATCAATTAAAAGAAAAGATTGCTTTTCTCTTTAAACTCTCTATTTACTGTTCAATTTTTTATACTCAAAATACTCTTTCTTTCCAAACCAGGGAGCACCTACTTTATCGAAAAACTTAACTCTTTTCTCCATAAATTCTTCTGTAGGTTTTTCAAAATATGAGAGGATAATTCCAAGAATAATAACAAGGGGACTAAGTACAACATAGCAGTAAAACATCCAGTCGTTGAGATCGTAACCTTCAGCTCTGTTAATAATAAAGAGTAATACAAAGCCGGCAAGAATTGATGTTATGGTAGTGATCCATACAGCCTTTTCTCCTGTTCTCCACCAAAGAAATCCACCCAGAGCCGGAAAGAAAAGAGATGCAATTATCAAGTTCCCGATAAACAGGGTATTTATCACCTGATCAACAATAGTAACTGAAACAACTATAGTGAAAATAGCAATCCCTAAAGTTGTCCATCTTGAAAAACGCAAGATTTTTTTATCTGAAACATTTGGATCGATTATTCGCTTATATATATCATTTGAAGTAATAGATACCATATTGTTCCATATTGTCCCTATAGTTGTCTGCCCGATTGCCAGTATCACGGCAAGCATAAGACCGGACAATCCTACAGGCACCCAGTTATTGATTGCCATAGCCAGGGCAAGTTGCGGGTCTGCAAGGTCAGGGAATCCGGCTTTTACATGAACAGCCACCTGAACAGCAATGCCATATAGCAGCACAATCAATACTGCGCCGATACCCATACTGGAATAAGCTACCTTTTCATTTTTTGCGGCAGTCATCAACTGAGCATACCAGGGCGACTGCATATAGATCAGAAAAAGAAGTACATAGGTAGAAAATATAAAGCTAAAGGGCATAACCGGATCATTCCACATTCTGATAGGATTGACAGAAAGATATTTAGGGTCAAATACTTGTGCCACTCCTCCAAGTTCAGCTGCATTGGATCTGGTAAAATACCACATCAAAGGCAAAGCAATAATGGTTATAATAAAAGAAAGAGTATTGGTATGTGCTACAGCAGTAAGCCCGCCAACAATACTAAATATCAGTACTGTCACTGAAATAATGATCACGGTAGCCTCAAGCGATATTCCGAGACTTGATGCAAAAATAAGCCCGACAGCCCTAAGATAGGCCGGAGAAAAGAAAAGAAGCAGGGTAACTATCATAAAAGTAGCCATTAATCTAAAACCTTTATTGTACCTAATCTCAAAAAGTTCAATGATTGATGTTGCATTTATCCTTTTCCACCTTTTGGCTACAACAAAAGTATAACAAACAAAACCTATAAACATGGCTAACAATATCAGCTGCGCATAATAGCCTGCCAGATAACCAAAACTTGAGTACCCTACTAATGTAGCGGTATTAAACTCCGTCATTACAACAGTTGCAACAAGAACGAACAAGCCAAGGCTTCGCCCGGCCACTAAAAATCCTTCATTATCTTTTACATTTCTAGACTTCCAGACTCCGTAACCGATCACGGCCAGGATATAGGCAATAACAATTGAAAGATCAACAACACTGATATTCATAACTTTATATTTTCATAAAATCCAATTAGGATTTAAATTATTAATTTAATATATTTTTAAGCTGTTAAAAATATAAATATTAGTTTAATATACAAACTGTTAAATTCAATAACTAATCACCAAATGCCTGTGAATATAAGCTATGGTAGCAGTCAACCAGCTGCTTTTCATCATCGTAGGCACATTCATACATAAACGGCCCTTTATAGCCTGCACTATCAAGCGCCCTTAAAATTGCAACCCAGTCATTTTCCCCTTTTCCTGAACACGGCATATAGTGGCACTCTTTCTCTCCATTTCCATCAGACACATGAACCGATTTCAGCCTGTTACCCATACTATCTATCAATCTTTCAGGATTTTTAATATGATTCATATCAATTGCTGAATAAACCGTACGGGGCATCCTGTTCATCATTTCAACAGCCTCTTCGACGGTTCTGAACAACGGATTCTCATATTGTTCATCCCTGACAGGTTTATAACCAAGTAAATTTTCGATTACCATGACAGCTTTCATTTTTCTTACCTCCCGGTTTAGCTCTTTAACTGATTTTACCAGCTGATCTTTATGCTTCTCTCTTTGATGACGCACCGGTAGCCAACTGGGATGAAAAAGAACGATTTGCGGATTAAGTACCTTACAAAAACCAAGAAGCTTCTTATGAAGTTCAACCACCTCTTTTCTTCCATCCTCATCAATCGTAGAGAGATCAATATTTCGGCCATAAGGCATATGAACTGACCAGATCCTGATTCCTGCATCATCAGCCCACTTCTTTATATCAATAAATTTATCGGTCATCTCAGCATCGTTCAATAAAAATTTTCTATTACCATCAAATAAAGTATTCATACCTGACACCTCGATGCATTCAATATTTACAGATTTTGCATATTTCAGCTTTTCTGCAGTTATCTTGTCTATTCCTACTGAATATCCCACTTTTAATAAACCGGGAGTTTGTTTTTGTTTCTGCGCTGATGCAATGTTGAAATATAAGAAGAGCAATACTATTAATACAACTGATTTTCTCATTATAATAATAACTTAATTAAAAAATAAATTCAATAATTTTTTTATAAGGATATTACCGGTATATAAAATCAATAAATAGTTTTGAGTTGAGCTATTGCCGATTCAGCAAGCTTTTCACCGGCTCCCTGCTTATATCTGGTAGTACCCGGTGTTGTCTCATATCCGGTAATCATGGGGGTAAAACCTGCCGGCCCTTGCGTAAATGCCTCTTTTG
>CAZLZJ010000063.1:0-12357 GCA_964563975.1 uncultured Prolixibacteraceae bacterium | reverse complement strand
TAAACTAACTCTCCTTTTACAAAAGTTTTTTTGATATTAACATTATAATCATCCAAAGTAAACAGTATCAGATCTGCGCGTCTCCCCGGCAGTAACTCACCACGATCATTAAGACCGTATAATCTGGCAGGATTGGTACTGGCCATTTGCACTGCTTCACCTAATGTACAGCCTGTTACTTTCATTATATAACCCACTCCTTTGGTAATTGGCGATGCAGAGCCATAAAGAACATTTTGAGCAGGATAGCGAAGCATTCCCTCTTTTGTCAATTCTATTGTTTCGCCGGTTTCAGTTTGATACTCACCCGGCTCCAAAGCTGCATAGCTTGTAACATCAGAGGTAATTACTGTATTGTTGACTCCCTTAACCTTATAAAATACTCTAATCTCTTCAGGCAGCAAGTGAAAACCGTCACAAATAATGCTTATCATAAACCTGTCGTCCGAAAGTTGCGACCAGAAAGGGTTATAGTGTCTGTTTATCGTGTTAGCCGCGCCATTTCCCAGATGGGTTGCAATCCTTGCACCCCGGGTAATTGCTGCTTCAACAGTAGCGGCCGGAGCATTGTGGTGCCCTAAGGCAACAACTATTCCCTTATTTGTGCAGTTAGAAACAAAATCAAGCCCTCCTTCCATCTCCGGGGCCACGGTTACCTGCATAATTTTGCCACCAGCAGCATTGTAAAGTTTCATAAACTCATTCCAGTCGGGAAGTTTAACGTACCTCTTTGGATGGGCACCTCTATATCCATCTTCAGGATTAATATAGGGACCTTCAAGGTGAAAGCCCGGTATAGACCCTAATAATCTCTTTTCATCAGCTGTTTCAGCAAGAATAGAAAAGTTTTTTATAAGCACATCTAAGCTGTTCGTGGTTAAAGTGGGCAAATAAGTTGTAACCCCCACTTTCCACAATTCACTTGTTGCCTTTTCTATTCCTTTACTGTCAAGGTCGCTGTCACCAAATGCAAATGATACACCGGCAAACCCATTTACCTGATTATCAAAAAAACCGGGCGCAATATATACAAGATCACCATCCGCAGTCCGGTCAGTCTCTTTTATTTCAACTATCAGCCCATTTTCAACGGTAATATCCACAGGTTTCCCTGTATAATAGTGTATGCCGTTTATTATCTGCTGAGCATTAATCATATTTGCCAGTGTAAGAAAAATAAAAGTAAAGAATGTACTTTTAAAAACCTGACTATAAATCTTTTTTTTACTCATAATAATTTGATTAAAATTATAATTTCATCTCCCAGCCTTTTTCATATTTCCGCGACCACAATTTTTTTGCCTCTTTATCACCAATAATATGACCGTTTAACGGGTTTGTTTCAAGCGAATGGCCCACCTGCTGGGCAATATTTCCAAGTTGTACCAGCAATGTGCTCTTGTGGCCCGAATCGATATCTGCGGCAAGCTTCTCTCCTGATACGATATTATTAAAGAAATTACGTATATGAAGTGCATCAAGATGACTCGACGGATTTGCAGTATCGCGGGGATCAACTGTTTTAGTGTCTTTTTCCTCTTTTATGATTTTATTTTTCAGATCAAATACGGTGTAGCTGTTTCCTCCTGTAATCATCAAACTTCCCTCTTCACCATAAAATATAGCTCCGACAGCTGCACCTTCAACATGCTTGCCATTGCAGCTTCTGCCCTCCCAGGTCATGGAAACACCCTCTTTAAAGTCAAGATTGATTACCTGGGTGTCAGGAGTTTCCCAATCATCATTAAAACAAAACCTGCCTCCGTTCGAACTAACTTTGACAGGATAATCAACACCAAAACCCCACCTTAAGATGTCAATCATATGCGTACCGTTATTCAATGCTTCACCGGTACCCCAGTGCCAAAACCAATGCCAGTTATAATGAACTATATTATCTCTGAATTCTCTTCTGGGAGCAGGCCCCTGCCAAAGATCCCAGTTAAGCCATCCGGGTACGGGTGCAACTTTTCCAATACCAATAGATCCGCGATTGGCCGAATACCATCCTTTCCCAAAATATGGACGACCTATAATACCTGCTTTCAGCTCACCGATACCTTTAATTATATTTGGCCATGACCTGCGCTGATTTCCCATCTGCACCGATTTGCCATATCTGGCAGCTGCTTTTACCAGCATCTCACCTTCATTAGGGTTGTGACTGCATGGTTTTTCCAGATACACATGCTTACCTGCCTGCATTGCCAAAAGCGCTGCCGGGGCATGCCAATGATCAGGCATTGCTATCACCACTAAATCTATATCTTTGTTTTCAAGAGATTTTCTGAAATCTCCAAAACCTGTTGGCGCAACATCCTGTACTTTTTTAACATTTGCAATACACTTATCAACTGCCCGGGAATCAACATCACAGATGTGAATAACATCACAGTTTTCCTGGAAAGCAAAATTCTGGGCAAGTGCATTTCCCCGGGAATAAACCCCGACTACGGAAGCACGAAGTATACTATTGGCACCGGAAATCCTTTTATAGCTTGCAGCGCTGAAGCCGGGCAACACTCCGCCTATCATTAATGCAGCTGAAGCCGCGGCAGATTTTTTTATAAACTCTCTTCTGTTATCGTTATTTTTTTCCATTATATTATTATTTATTATTTACAAAACTATCTAAATGATTATCAAATAAAAAACAAAATTGTGTACGTACACGAAAATTAAAAACTCACAATTTCAAAGAAAATTATATTGATATGATTAACAGGATTATAAAATAGTAATTATTTAACAAAATCTGCTGTAAAACATATCTCTTAATAATTATATTTATGATGATTTTTATTTATGATTCTCTCCGGATGCAGTCAAACCTATTACATTTCCGGCCATTACCCTTATTCCGGTCTCTATTGTCTTTTGATAATCAGGATTAAGATAAGGAGAATGTAATGGAAATGGTTCTTTACCTTCTTTTTTTAGTTTTTTCATTAATTCAGGATCGGTGCTTCCTAACCAAATAAGAGATATTGGTACTTTTTCAGGTGTTCTTCCATACTTTCCAAAATCCTCTCCCACCATAGCAGGAGAAACTTCTGCAATATTATCCGCCCCGATTATATTGTCTGCAAATTGGTGAATCCTGCCGGTCAATTCCGGATTATTAATCACCGGAGGTGTTTCAACGGACGACACATCAATTTCGGGCAGCAGATCTTCTCCAAGTCCTGCCATTGCAGCTGCAGCATTACTGATCCTTCTGATAGCATCAATAACTTTTTCTATCACCTCATCTTTATAATAACGAAGTGTAAGCTTCATCTTAACCTGATCAGGAATTATATTAGCCTGAGTTCCCCCCTGAATTGACCCTACAGTAACAACTACCGGATCAAGGGGATTTATCTCCCGGCTCACTATAGTTTGCAGATTAAGAACTATGCGCGATGCAACTATCACCGGATCAATACATTTCTCAGGATAAGCCCCATGCCCTCCCTTTCCGTATACTGTTATCTCAACACTCTTCACTCCTGCAAAAACAGGTCCCTTCACCAATCCGATTTTGCCGGCTTCCAGTTCGGGATTAATATGAAAAGCCATTGCATAATCAGGTACGGGAAATTTCCTGAAAAGACCTGCCTCGACAGCTTCTCCTGCACCGCCGCTGAACTCCTCTGCCTGCTGGGCAATCACAACTATGGTGCCATTCCAATGGTCTTTTAAAGCAATTAAAGTTCGAATAGTGCCAACCCAAACAGACATATGGATATCGTGCCCGCAAGCATGCATAACAGGAACTTCATTTCCCTCCCTGTCTGTAGCAACTTTAACACTGCTAAACTCAAGCCCGGTTTTCTCCTTAACCGGCAAAGCATCCATATCTGTGCGTAGCAATATAACAGGACCTTCACCGTTTTTCAATACTCCTGCCACACTGGTACCCGAAAAATTCCGCATCACTTCAAAACCGGCTTCCTCAAGCTCCGCAGCCATCCGGGCGGCAGTCTCTTTCTCCTGAAATGAAAGTTCAGGGTTCTTATGAAGGTGGCGACACAAGCTGTAAGCATATTCAACCTGATTACAAGCTTCTCTGTTAATTTTATCAATAATTTGAGCGAAAGATATTTTATGGCTGGCCATGATTAAAAAAGTTAAAAAAAATATTCTTAGCATATTTTAGTTTTTGTGGTTTTTTTTTGAAAGCCTTACTTCCTGAAATTAACTATTTTTACCAACTAAATTGGCATTTTAAAAATTTATGCCACTATAAATATTAATTTAAAATCTTAATAAAAAAATCTTAGCTATTTTTAAGCACTGAATATACTCTTTATCCTGCACGAAAATATAATAAAGCAATTAAAAAATGAACAGGGAAAAAGCTTTTTTAAAAATATCAAAGCTGCGAAAATGGTTAGAGGAACAAAATTACCGGTATTATGTGTTGGCACAACCAATAATTAGTGATTATGAATTTGACATGAAGCTTAAGGAGTTAGAAAGACTGGAAGCAGAATACCCTGAGTTTTATGATCCTGACTCACCGACACAACGTGTAGGAAGTGACCTTACAAAATCTTTTACCCAGGTAAATCACAAACACTCTATGCTTTCGCTCGCCAATGCTTATTCTGAATCTGAAGTTACAGATTTCGATAACAGGGTAAAAAAAATAGTGGAAGAGGAGCCGGAATATGTGTGTGAATTGAAATATGACGGTTCATCAATAAACCTGTTTTATGAAAAAGGGAAACTGATAAGTGCCGTCACCCGTGGAGATGGAGTTAAGGGAGATGATGTAACTGCAAATGTCCGCACAATCCGGTCTGTTCCTTTGAAACTAAGAGGAAATGATTATCCTGAAAGTTTTGAAATAAGAGGTGAGATAGTTATGCCTTTTGAAGTATTCCGGGAGCTGAACAGAGAGAGGCAAAAAATGGGAGAGATACCATTTGCCAACCCAAGAAATGCAGCTGCCGGCACACTGAAATTGCAAGATCCTGCTTTGGTCGCCTCCAGAAAGTTGGATATATTCTTTTATGCTGTTTTAAGCAACAGCCTCCCTTTTGAAGGCCATTTCCAAAATCTTAAAAAAGCAGTGGAATGGGGATTTAAAATTTCAGAAGCAATAAAATTATGTAAAAACAAAGAAGAGATATTCATCTATTTAAAAGAGTGGGAAATAAAAAGAGGTGACCTGCCTGTAGCAACCGACGGGGTTGTAATAAAGGTCAACTCGCTACGATTACAGGAGTTACTTGGTTCAACTTCAAAATCACCCCGGTGGGCTATTGCCTATAAATATAAAGCAGAAAGTGTTTCAACCATTCTCAGATCAGTATCCTACCAGGTTGGACGAACAGGAGCGGTAACCCCTGTTGCTAACCTTGATCCGGTGCCCATTGCCGGCACTATTGTAAAAAGGGCATCTCTTCATAATGAAGATATAATAAAAAAACTTGATCTTCATATTGCAGATAAGGTGTTTGTAGAAAAAGGAGGTGAGATAATACCGAAAATCACAGGAGCAGATCCGCAAAACCGCCACCCAATGGCTTCTCCTGTTATTTTTATAACCCACTGTCCTGAATGTGGTACTAAATTGCTCCGCAATGAAGGTGAGGCCATATGGTATTGTCCAAATGCAGAAGGTTGTCCCCCGCAGTTAAAAGGAAAAATAGAACACTTTGTTAGTCGCGATGCTATGGATATTGAGGGATTGGGGCCTGAGACGATAGGTTTGTTATACGACAAAAAACTACTTACCGATATACCTGGAATATTTGAATTAAAAAATCATTCAAAACAAATAATCGGGCTTGAAACAATTAAATTACCGGAAGAGCAGATACTTGAGGATCATAACAAAATCCCGGCAGAAAGAGTGCTTTATAGTTTTAAAGGCTCTCCCTCATTGAAAATATGTAAATTATTAATTGATAAAATATCGCCTGAGTACCTGTTTGAAGCATCTCCTGAATATATCTCCGGGTTGCTTGACATTAATATTGAAGAGAGCAGAGCAATTCATAAATTTTTGCACTCTTACGAAGAGTTGAAAAAAATATTCAAGCAGCTCCCGGAATCAGAAATGATGTTTTTCCCCTCATCCCTGTTAAATATTTTAGCAGGTATAGATAAAGAAAAAGCTGAAGAGATCGAAAGACATTATTTCTATCTCTATTTTATTGTTAAAGCAGGAATTTCGGGAATTGCCACAATTAAAGGAATCGGCTTATCAGATCTGGAAAAAACAGAAGCTTTTCTGAATGATAAAAATATTGATCTTCAGAAACTTAACCACTTAAATAAAGTTAGCATTCAAAAAAAGACTTTTAATAACCTTATAGAATCGATAGAAAAATGCAAAAAAGCCCCTTTCGAAAAAGTATTGTATAGCTTGGGTATCCGTTTCGTTGGAGAGACTACGGCAAAATTACTTGCAAATTCTTTTATCACCATAGATAATCTGATAAAAGCCGGCACAGATGAGCTGCTGCATATAAACGGGATTGGTGAAAAAATAGCAGAAAGTGTTATTAATTTTTTTTCCGAAGAGAAAAATATAAGCCTTATTGAGAAACTAAAATATCATGGACTAACATTTCATATTGACTCTGAAAATATAACAACAAACAAAACCCTTGAAGGGATTACTTTTGTTGTAACCGGAAATTTCGGATCCGGTGAGATAAGAAACAGACTTAAAAAGACTATAGAGGAGTATGGCGGCAAGTTAGTCTCCGGAATTTCAAAAAATGTTAATTTCCTTCTTGCCGGAGAAAAGCCGGGCCCTGAAAAAATAAAAAAAGCCAATGACTTAAATATTAAAGTCATCGGCAAAGATGAATTTGAGCATCTGCTAAGTTCTGATCCGGGAGCCTTTCAAGGCAAAAAAGATTAAATATAAGTAATAAATCAGCATACAACCGATAGCTGCTATCAATCCGGCGCTTTTCTGAACTGCACCCATAAAAGGAGTTAATATAGCGGCACCGATTACTGCAGTTGATATTACTCCTGATGCCACCTTAGCCAAAGGGCCCAAATCTTCCAATGCAAGATTATATATAGTTGGCCACATGATAGAGTGGAATAAACCGGTGCCAAGAAAAAACATTAATGCAATATTGCCGGCACTTTGTCCGAGAACCAATGAAGCAGCAACCAAAAGAGCTCCCCCGACCGAACATAATGCAAGAATATTCCTGGCCGTTAGTCTGCGAAGAATAAAAATGCCTGCAAGCCGGCCAACCATTAGCCCGCCCCAATAATATTTAAGCCAATCTGTTCTCTGAGCTGCACTCAAATCTAACCCCAGCTCCCTTGTATAATCAGCAAAGAAGCTTGGGATACCGATCTCAATGCCCATATAAAAGAAAATTGCCAGAGACCCGAGCCATACATGAGGATATTTAAAAGCACTTGATTTATATTTAAACTGCTTTACCTCAATCTCGCCGGCATTGCCATCTATTTCGGGAAGCTTCAGGAAAAACATAATTGCCAGGATCATAACGGCAATTACTGCAATAATGGTAAAAGGCCTCTGAACCTGCAAAGGATCAGAAAGGCCTGATCTGCCATCACCCGAAATAATAAGAAATGAAACAAATACAGGGGCAATAACTGTAGCAACAGAGTTAAGGGCATTGGTGAGAGTGAGTCTGCTGGCAGCTGTTCTTGCGGGCCCCAAAGCATTAACATATGGATTAACCCCAACCTGTAAAATAACTATACCAATGGCAAACACTGCAACTCCTCCTAAAAAAGGAATATATCCTATGGCTACAAGGGGAATGCAAAGGATGATCCCTAAAGCTACCATGGCAATTCCCGCCATAACCCCTTTTTTATAACCAATCCTGTTAATAAGAAATCCAATTGGTATTGATAATGAATATGCTCCAAAAAAGAATGAGTTGGGTAACTGCTTTAATACTTCTCCACTTTTTAACTGATCGAGCTTAAAAGCCTCTTTTAAAAAATCTATCATTGAATTGTTCATGGTAGTTATGAAGCCTATCAGAAAAAAGAGGGCTGCCATGACTATCAAGGGGAACAGAAATTTGTTTTTGCTCATTTTAATCTCTTTTATTAAAATAACTTCTTAGCGCCATCGCCAATCTCCGCAATATAAAATTCAGGTTTTAAGCCGGTTTTTTCAAAATAATTTTTACCGGTTTCTCTTATAAAAATATCAACAGAATTCTCTTTCACTAAGCTTACGGTACATCCTCCAAATCCTCCGCCGGTCATTCTCGAGCCAATAACACCTCCCACTTTATAAGCTTCTTCAACCATAGTGTCCAGTTCAAACCCCGTTACTTCATAATCGTCGCGCAACGATGCATGAGATTCATTCATAAGTGTGCCAAACCGGTCTAAGTTATTACTTTTAAGCCGGCTGACAGCCTCCCGGGTACGTGCAATTTCGCTTATTACATGCCTTGCCCTTCTCATAACCACCTGGTCTGTAAACTTGCCGGCAATCGTATTAAACTCTTCCATAGAACAATCGGCAAGCATCTGAACCGGTATATATCTGTTTATCTCTTTAACTGCTGCTTTACACTCAGCCACTCTTTGGTTATAAACTCCCGAATCAAGCTTATGCGGACTGTTAGTATTGGAAATGACTATTTTAATACCATCAAGTTTTACAGGAACCAGTTCATATTCAAGAGTATCGCAATTAAGGAAAATTGCATGATCCGATTTACCCATGCCCGATGCAAACTGATCCATTATCCCGCACATAACACCGGCAAACTCATGTTCAGCTTTTTGTGCCATCTTTATCAGGTCAATCATCTCAATGCCAAGATTCCAGATATCATTTACAGCTACCGCTACAGCCATTTCAAGTGAGGCAGAAGATGACAATCCCGCACCATTTGGCACATTACCATATATTAATATGTCAGCACCCTCATTAAATTTAATTCCTCTCTTTAAAAACTGGGCAAAAACTCCTATGGGATAGTTAACCCACTCCTTACCTACCGGCTTGTTGAGCTTGTCAATACCGGCTGTTATTTCAAAATCCTCATTTAATGAAGCAAAATTTACAGATTGTCTTTCAGTTTTTCTGATTAAACAATAGGTTCCAAAGCTCAAAGCACAGGGAAATACAAAACCTCCGTTATAATCAGTATGCTCTCCTATCAAGTTAACTCTGCCCGGAGCAAAATAGCAGCTTACCTTACCCTCTCCATATTTTTCTGTAAACTTCTGTATCAGTTGATCTCCATCCATAGTTATCTGTTTTACTTTATATATATCTGTTTCATCTGATTTAAATAACTAAAAAATAATTTGAAAATGAGCTGAAGCTCTTGAACAATTTATAGTTAACAAATGTATGAAAATTTCTAAAAAACTTTAAGGTTTTCTCTTAAATCGGATTATTGTCATTTTTTTATACATTTGAACAAAAATCATTTAATTATTAAATCAATCAATGTGAAAACCATAATAGAACTTTTTGAAACAACTGTTGCTAACTATCCTGACAATATTTATCTCTGGGAAAAGAAAAAAGGAGTTTATCAGGGCACAACCTATAAAGAAACAAAAACGGAAGTTTTAAAAATTGCTGCAGGCCTTATCTCTATCGGTTTTACCAAAGGTGAACGATCGGGATTATTATCAGACGGGCGCAATGACTGGATTATGAGCGAACTGGGAATCCTTTATGCCGGTGGAATAAATGTTCCATTGTCTATAAGATTACAGGAAAATGACTTAATATTCAGATTACACCACAGTAATGCCAAATATATGTTTGTATCAGCGCCTTATGTTGCAAAAATCAATACAATAAGAGAAAGCCTTCCGGAATTAAAAAAGGTAATATATCTTGATGGTACTGAAAAGCCGGGAGATAATGATATTAGCTTGGCTGACCTCAAGGCAGCAGGAGAAGAGTTTCTTAAAAAATCACCTGAAAAGGTAGATTCGATATGGAAAAACATTCAGCCTCATGATATTGCAAATATCAGCTACACTTCAGGGACAACAGCTGATCCCAAAGGAATAATGTTGTCGCACCTTAATTATGCTGCCAACGTAGTACAGTCAAATACTCTGATGGAACTTCAGTCTGAATGGAAAACACTGGCCATTTTACCATGGGACCATGCTTTTGCACACACCTGTTGTCTCTATGCATTTATGTATAAAGGTGCCAGTATTGCATCTGTTGAAGCAGGCAGGTCACAGATCGAAACACTTAAAAATATTCCCAAAAATATAAAAGAAATTAAGCCTGATATTATGATGAGTGTGCCGGCATTCTCAAAAAAATTCAGACAAAATATTGAAGGAGAAATTCGTAAAAAAGGTAAGGTTATCAACACTCTTTTTAAATTTGCTTTAAAAACCGGATATATATACAACGGCATGGGCTATAACAAAGGGAAAGGCTGGAAATTTATACTTAAACCGCTGATGTTGCTTTTTGACGTTGTACTGTTCAAAAAGATAAGAGAAGGATTTGGCGGAGAGCTGAAATTTTTTATTGGAGGAGGCGCACTTCTCGACACGGAGCTGCAGCGCTTTTTTTATACAATCGGGATGCCGGTATGTCAGGGATACGGACTGACAGAATCTTCTCCGGTAATCTCATCAAATGCATTGCATGCTATTAAATTCGGTTCGTCGGGGCGTTTGGTTAAATATTTGGAACTTAAAATAGTGGATGAAGACGGAATTGAAATGCCTGTTGGAAAGCAGGGTGAGATTGTTGTTAAAGGCGATAATGTAATGGCAGGATATTGGGGCAACCCGGTTGCTACCGCAGAAACCATAAAAGACGGATGGCTTCATACCGGTGATATGGGCTATATGGATGAAGATGGTTTTCTGTATGTTCTGGGACGTTTTAAAAGCCTTTTAATTGGCGATGATGGTGAAAAATACAGCCCCGAAGGGATCGAAGAAGCTATCCTTGAGCAGTCTCCATATATCCAGCAAATGATATTGTATAATAATCAAAGTCCATATACCACTGCAATGATTGTTCCCGATATTGATCAGGTAAACAGGAATCTTAAGCAAAGCGGACTTAAACCGGGAAGTGAAGAGGGTAACAAAAAGAGTATTCGCATAATTGCAGATGAGATAAATGCATTTAAAAAAGGAGGAGAGTATGAGAATATGTTTCCTGAAAGATGGCTGCCTGCAGCATTTATTATTTTACCTGAATCCTTTAATCAGGAAAACGGATTGCTTAACACAACGATGAAGGTGGTCAGAGGAAAGATATACGAATACTTCAGTAAAGAACTGAGCTTTTTATATACTCCTGCCGCAAAAAAACCGGAAAATGAGATGAACCTGTCTGCTGTTAAAAAATGGAATTTATAAAAACCTTTTCTTCCATATATGATTATTGAAACTTTCTGTTATCCGCGTGCCGCATTAATAGGTAATCCGTCTGATGGCTATTTTGGTAAAACAATTGCCTTTCTCTTTTCAAATTCACAGGCAAGGGTACAGCTCTATCATACTCCCGAACTCGATATTCAGCCGCAAAGGCTTGATAAAACGAGTTTTAGCAGTATTGAAGAGCTGGTAGAAAATGTAAACCACTCAGGTTATTACGGAGGGATAAGACTGCTGAAAGCAACCATTAAAGTTTTTTATGATTATTGCAAAAAAAACAGAATCCTGCTGAACGAGCAAAATTTCACAATCCGTTATAGGTCAAATATCCCGTTAAGACTCGGGCTGGCAGGAAGCAGTGCTATAATTACAGCCTGTATGAAAGCACTGACAATTTTTTACGAAGTTTCAATACCAAAGCAGATTTTTGCCAACCTTGTTCTTGACGTGGAGGATAAGGAACTGGGGATTGCTGCGGGATTACAGGATCGGGTTGTACAGGCATATGGTCAGCCGGTATATATGGACTTCAACAAAACACTTATGGAAAAACAGGGATATGGATATTACGAACCTCTTGATATCTCTCTATTCCCTGATATGTATATAGCTTACAGGAAAAACCTCTCGGAGGGTACAGAAGTTTTTCACAGTAATCTGCGTGCCCGCTTCAATATCGGCGAGAAAGCGGTTGTTGATGCAATGAAAAAATGGGCAGGATATACAGACCTTTTCAAAGAAGCTTTATATAAAAAAGATTACCGGGTAATGCATGAGCTCATAAATGCAAATTTTGATTTGCGCAGAAGCCTCATACCCATCACCAAAGGAAATATTGAGATGATAGAGGCTGCAAGGTCTGTTGGGGCATCTGCCAAATTCACAGGCTCCGGCGGTGCAATTATCGGCACTTATAAAGATGGGGATATGTTACAAAAATTAATTAAAGTTTTAGGAGATAAAAAAATTGAAGTAATCAAACCAATCTTAGTAAATTGTTATGAAACG
>CAZLZJ010000062.1:0-12360 GCA_964563975.1 uncultured Prolixibacteraceae bacterium | reverse complement strand
TTGAGGTGCAAATATAGTATTTATTTTATTTTTTGACAGATTTTAGTGAAATAATAGTTTTCTAAAATTGCAAACCGATCTTGTATTGTTTCTTAATGAGAGATTAGTTATATTGCCGAAAAACAAAATATGGCAGAAAAGGTTAAGATTCAATTAGAATATGTTATCAATTGCTCGCCAAAAGTTCTTTTTAACAGGTTGAGCACTGCATCAGGTCTTGCTGAATGGTTTGCTGAAGATGTTAAGGTTAAAGGTAAAAAATACACTTTTGTGTGGGATGATTCACCTCAGGTAGCTGAAATGACATTGAGGAGAGAAAATAAAATTGTAAGGTTTAACTGGGTGGACGATGAAGATTCATATTTTGAATTTCGTATTTCGCAGGATGAACTCACCGGAGATGTTTCCCTGTTAGTTGTTGATTTTGCCGAGGATGATGAACAGGAAGAAGTTGCTGATTTGTGGAATGCCCAGATCGCTGATCTTAAACAAGTACTTGGTTCAAGGATTATATAATGGCTTTTTGAATTTAATCAAATTACTTTTTTAATTTATTTGTAAATCTTGACTTTCAAAATGACTAATATCCGTTTCTGTCTATACAAATACCTAAAATAACTTAGCTTTGTATATCTGGGATATGTCGTATGAAGAGATTAAACTGGTATATAATAAAGACTTTTCTGGGGCCATTTTTTATGACCTTCTTTATTGTTGTTTTTATCTTACTGATGCAGTTTCTTTGGAAGTATGTTGATGATCTGGTAGGTAAGGGGCTTGAAATCAAGGTTCTTGCAGAGATGTTTTTTTATGCGTCATTTGGAGTTTTACCATTTGCCTTTCCTCTGGCAATGCTTTTGGCTTCAATAATGGCATTTGGATCGTTAGGTGAGAATTATGAGCTGGTTGCCATGAAATCTTCCGGCATTTCACTGACAAGCATTATGAAACCTCTCTTTTTTATTGCTATTCTTGTAACAGTTACAGCTTTTTATTTTTCTAACAATATTCTTCCAAATACTAATCTTAGATTTACTACATTACTGTGGAGTGTTAAAGAACAAAGGCCTGAGCTTGTTTTACAGGAAGGGGTTTTTACAAATGAGATGGATGGATACAGCATAAGGGTGGGCAGTAAAGATAAAAAGTCTAATATGCTGAAGGATCTTCTGATTTATGATCATACGGGAAATAAAACCAATGAAAGCGTAACAGTTGCAGACTCAGGTTATCTGAGAATTACCGAGGATAGGAAATTTATGGTTTTGAACCTTTATAACGGGGTGAACTACTCTGAGGAAAACCCTGCCGGTTCGGCCCGAAGGTCAAATCAGACTTATCCATATCGGAGAGATAAGTTTGATGAACAGACAATCAGGGTAAAAGTGAGGAATTTTGATTTTAACCGGCGGGATGAGAGTATTTTTCGAAATACCTACAGGATGTTAAATATTAAAGAGCTTAAATTTATGGAAGACTCTTTAGGTACTGATTATTATAAAAGATTGAAAAATTTTTTTATGGAGATAAATCTCAATCCGTTGATTACCCAAAGAGTATATAATTTAATGACAGTTGAAGATTCTCTGAAAAGAGATGTTGATGCTGAAAGAGACTCAACATTTAACTTTAATGAGTATTTCAGCAAGCAGAATAATTGGATTAAAGCGGAGATCGCACAAGCTGCATTGGAAAATGCCCGTAATAATGTTCAGGTGATAAGTATGCATGACGATCAGCTTTATAACCGTAAAAAATACCTGAACAGATATAGTATGGAGAAGCATCGTAAGTACACTCTCTCAATAGCGGTTCTTATTTTCTTTTTTATTGGAGCCCCTCTGGGAGCTATTATCAGAAAAGGCGGACTTGGAATGCCTGTGGTTGTGTCTATTTTGCTTTTTATTGCATATTATGTTATTTCCATGACCGGCGAAAAATCTGCTCGCGAAGATGTTTGGGATATGTTTGCAGGTATGTGGTTTTCTACATTTATGTTTTTCCCAATAGGAATATGGTTGTCGTACAAGGCTGCTACGGATGCAGCGCTTATGAATGCCGAAACCTATACTAAGTTATTTGGGAAATTGGGCCTGGAAAAATTATTTGAAAAGCTGATAAAAAAGAGATGAAGATATTACAGTTAACCAATAAAGTTCCATACCCGACAAATGATGGGGGCGCTATTGCATGTATGAACCTTACCAGGGGTTTTTCAATGCTTGGTCATAAGGTTACAGTACAGTCGATGAATACATTGAAGCACTTTATTGAGTTAGATGATATTCCTGAATCAGTTAAAGACTGGGGCGAATTCAGACTTGTTGATGTACCTGCCGAAATAAATATATATGCTGCTGTATTTAATTTCTTTTTTTCACGTAAGCCTTATAATGCAGTCAGGTTTATTTCCAAATCTTTTTCTCAGGAGCTTATTAAATTGTTACAGGAAAAGGAGTTTGATATAGTTCAGTTGGAAGGATTGTATGTGTGCCCTTATATTCCAATAATAAGACAATACTCCAAGGCTAAGATTGTTTACCGCTCTCATAATATTGAACATGAAATATGGGAGCGGACAGCAGCTCTTTCAAAGGGGTTGAAAAAAGTGTATATTAACATTCTGGCCAGAAGGATTAAAGCGTTTGAAAAGGGGTTTATTAATAGTTACGATTTGTTGGTACCGATTACCGAACGCGATGGAATAGTACTTAATCAGCTGGGAAATATTAAACCGGCATATGCATCTCCAACAGGCATTGACAGCAAAGTACTGGTTCCACACTCTAAAAATCTGGAACACCCGTCTCTTTTTCATATAGGTTCGCTGGAGTGGTCTCCAAATCAGGAAGGAATTATTTGGTTTATTGATCGTTGTTGGCCTGCTATTCATAAAAAATTTCCGGATCTTAAATTTTATGTTGCCGGAAGAAGGGCTCCCGAATGGCTTGTTAAAAGATTTAAAGTACCTAATCTTGTTTATGAAGGTGAGGTTTCTGATGCATATGAGTTTATGAACTCTAAATCAATCATGGTTGTTCCCCTGTTTTCAGGAAGCGGTATGAGAATAAAAATCATCGAGGGGATGGCCCTTGGCAAACCTATAGTAACAACCCCCATTGGCACAGAAGGGATTTCGACAATGTCAGGGAAAAATATTCTTATTGCAGACAGTGTTAATGAATTTGTTACCCATATCGAAAAACTGATCACTGACCGGGAACTTTTTAATTCAATAGGAGCCAATGCTATTGAGTATATTCATGAAAAATTTGATAATCTAACGCTGGCAAATTCACTTATAGATTTTTACAAACAGCATATTTAATGGCTCTGAAGATTATATTTTGGATACTTGTTACAATTCTTTTTTATACATACCTGGGTTACACTTTGGTACTTTTTATTGCAGTGCGGATAAAAAGACTTTTTAATCCTGTTGTAAATGAGGTTAACGAAGGGTTTGAACCGGAAGTTTGCCTGTTTGTAACTGCCTACAATGAAAAAGATTATGTTGATAAAAAGGTGGAGAATACTTTTAACCTGATTTATCCCCGTGAAAAAATACAGTATATTTGGGTTACGGATGGATCTGATGACGGAACTCCTGATTTACTGAGAAAATATGAGAATGTGGAAGTATACCATTTACCTGAACGCAGGGGCAAGATGCACGCTATGAACAGGGGTATGAAGTTTGTAAAAAAGCCATTTGTAATATTTTCTGATTCAAATACCTTTTTAAATAAAAATGCTATACGTGAGATAGTTGTTAAATTTAGTGATCCTCTGACAGGATGTGTTGCCGGCGAAAAACGTATAATTGAAAATATTGTCGAACATGCTGCCGCTGCCGGTGAAGGTTTATACTGGAAGTATGAGTCATGGATAAAAAAAATGGACTCAGAATTGGGATCTGCCGTTGGAGCGGTTGGAGAACTGTTTGCAATCCGCACCGGGCTTTTTGAAGAGGTTGAGGAGGATACAATTTTAGATGACTTTATAATTTCACTTAGGATTGCATTGCAGGGATATAAGATAGCTTATACATCATCTGCTTATGCTGAAGAGTCAGCTTCTCTGAATATCCGGGAGGAGTTAAAACGTAAGGTCAGGATTGCAGCCGGAGGAGTGCAGGCTTTGATCAGACTGAAAAGTCTGCTTAATCCTTTTCGATACGGGTTGCTTACGTGGCAGTATTTTTCACATAAAGTGCTTAGGTGGACCTTTGCACCTTTATCACTTTTATTGTTGCCTGTGGTAAATATGATAATAGTTTGTAACCAGACCGGATTTAATATATACACACTGTTTTTAATTTTACAGGCAGTTCTCTGTTTTCTTGCTGTTATAGGGCTGATATTTGAAAATAAAAGAGTTCGCTTTAAGGGATTATTTCTGCCATACTACTTTATTTTAATTAATATTGCTGCTGTAATGGGTATGTTAAGGTATTTAAAAGGGAAACAACCTGCATGGTGGGAGAAATCAAAACGGGCTGCCGGTTGAGTAAATATTTAATACCATTCTTGTTTTTTTTATGTAATTTTGCATTTGATTATAAAGAGACCTATTATGATAAATATAAAGTTAAATACTATTGCTGAAGCAATAGAAGCCATTAAAAAAGGTGAATTGGTTATTGTTGTAGATGATGAGGACAGGGAAAATGAAGGTGATTTTATTTTAGCATCAGAACTGGTAACTCCCGAATTAATAAACTTTATGACTATTCATGGGAGGGGATTGATTTGTATTGCTTTGACTGAAAAACGTTGTGAAGAGTTGCAATTGGATCTGATGGTTGGAGAAAATACATCTTTTCATGAAACTCAGTTTACGGTTTCCGTAGATGCTATCCACCCTGACGTAACAACCGGTATTTCGGCTACTGACCGGGCTATTACTATCAGAATGCTGGTTGACGGGAATACTAAACCGGAACAACTTGCAAGGCCGGGGCATATATTCCCGATTATGGCTAAAAACAGGGGAGTTTTGAGAAGGCCCGGGCATACAGAAGCTGCAGTTGACCTTGCAAGGCTGGCAGGCCTTTATCCTTCGGGAGTATTGGTTGAGATAATGAATGATGACGGCTCTATGGCAAGATTGCCTCAGCTTGTTGAACTGGCTGAAAAACTTAATTTGAAGATAATAAGCATTAAAGATTTGATCTCCTATCTGTTTCAGAGAGAGAGCTTGATTATAAGGGGTGAAGAGGTGACATTGCCTACTAAATACGGATCTTTTAAGGTTGTTCCTTTTCTTCAGGAGTCAAATGGTGCTGAACATGTTGCTCTCATTAAAGGAGAATGGGAAAATAATGAACCTGTGCTTGTAAGGGTGCACTCCTCTTGCATGACCGGTGATATTTTTGGATCATTGCGCTGTGAATGTGGCGAACAACTGCATAAATCTATGGAGATTATTGAGGAAGAGGGTAGAGGAGTTATTGTATATATGATGCAGGAGGGGAGAGGTATCGGCCTGGTAAATAAAATTGCTGCATATAAATTGCAGGATCAGGGACTTGATACGATAGAGGCAAATCTGCACCTTGGATTTAAAGCCGATGAACGCGACTACGGTGTGGGAGCACAGATATTAAGGAACCTTGGCATTACAAAGATGAAACTTCTTACAAACAATCCTGTTAAAAGGGTAGGGCTTGAAGGATTTGGACTTGAGGTTACAGAAATTATTCCTATTGAAATTAAACCTAATAAATTTAATCACAGATATCTGAAAACAAAGAGAGATAAGATGGGCCATCATCTTCAGAATTTCAATTATGATATATAGGCACAGATAATTGAATTTTTTGGCAGTTACAGGTTGTTATATGAAAAATAATTCTTTAAATTTACCAAACTCTAATACTAATTAAAATGGATGGAAAAACAAAAGCAATTGTTGCACATATTACTTTGATTGGTTGGATCATAGCATTGGTGCTTAATAGCCAGGAAAAAGATGAGTTTGCCAGCTACTATATCCGGCAGCTGCTGGGGCTTTACCTTTTAGGTTTGATATTGACATTCATTCCTCTGATTGGTTGGGTTCTATCTATAGTAGTATTTGTTTTTTGGATTATGAGTCTTATCGGGTCTATTCAGGGTGAAAAGAAAGAAACCCCCATAGTTGGTAAGTATTTTCAGGAGTGGTTTAAATCTTTGTAAAAATCAGCGTTCGCCATTTTTATGGCGATCTCTGAATTTTTTGATCATATAGACTCTGAATTCGTTTTCAGCCTGGTAAAGTTTTAATACTTTTTGAGGAGGAAGCAGTTTTAAAAATTTCTCATTATATTTTACCATTATACCGGCCTCCTTTTGCATACTTCCTGCAAAATTTCGGGTAAGTTTTACTATTTCTGCTTCTGATAATGATACTTCGGCATCACGTATCTTCTCCTCAATAGCCTTACGGGACTTTTGTATCTCCCACCTCTCCTGTTCCAACTGGTTGTAAATTGGCCAGAATTTTTCTGCTTCTGATGAATTCAAATCTAATTTTGATGTCAGGAAAGCAACTTTTTCAGACCTGTACTTTTCCAGTTTTTCTGAATGATTTGGTTTTTGGCCTTGTAAGCCAATGACTGTAATCAGTAAAATAAAGCTTGTTATAATTACTTGTTTCATCTATTTTTTTCTAATAAATGTTTTGTAAAAAAATCTCATAATCACTAATATTAGAGCAGAGATAACTTATCAAATCTTCATCGTTAATATCTGAGTTTGAAATTTCTTTTAAGTCTGACTCGTCTAATAAAGTTAAAAAGGAGTTTTCATCGATTCCTTTAATCATTAACAATAATCTTTCTTCTTCAGAAACCGGAGTGCTTATAGTTTGAGAAATGCTTTTAGCCATATAACCGGAAAATTTCTTTTTCAACGGCTGATATAACAGTAGGGCAATTATGGCAATACTTGCTGCAATTTTGAGTGCAGGAGTGATTATTCTGACAAATTTATTTCTTTGTTCAGGTATCTTAAGTTGAGTGCTGTTTGAGCTAATAATGACCTGTAGCCTTTCGGGGAAATCCTGAAAATAATTCTCCGGGGCCCTCAATGGGTTATCCTTTTCAATTTTTGATAATTTTGGCGCTATTTTATTAAGGTCATTCACTTATAGTAATTTAATTATTTGACTCACATAATATAAAAAAGTTTAATTATTGATGAATCAGTCTGTATTAAGTAAATAATTTTCAATTTTTTTCACTGCATGATGAAATGATGCTTTTAGCGCTCCAACAGAGGTGTTTAATATTTTTGCCATATCTTCATATTTTATTTCATCAAAATATTTCATGTTAAATACAATTCTTTGTTTGTCAGGCAGCATCAATATTGCTTGTTGTAGTTTCATCTGTATTTCATCACCGTCAAAATATGGATCAGTTTTTAAATTGCTCATTAAAGAGTCAGCTGCATCTTGCAGAGGAATATAACTTTTTTTCCTTTTGGAATTTAAAAATGTAATTGCTTCATTTGTGGCAATCCTGTATAGCCATGTGTACAGAGAAGATTCCTGTCTGAAATTGTCAATATTATTCCATACTTTCAGAAAAGTGTTTTGCAGCACATCGTCTGCATCATCATGGCTTATAACTATTTTACGAATATGATAATAGAGCCGTTCCTGATAAAGTATCACCAGTTGTTTAAAGGCATATTCTTTATCCTCTTTCAGGCTGTCGGCCAGGTTATTTTCATCAAATTTCACAAAGTAAACTAATTTATATTTATACCGGCCTGCAGGCCTGCCCGGGTACAGAATATCTTTTTGCAGAACCCGGCTTTTCCATTACTTTTCAGCAAATGTACAAATTGCATAACTATTTTTTAAGGAAAGGGTTAACTTTGTATTTGAAAAATATTTTTAAAATGGCTTTGAAATGTGGTATTGTAGGATTACCAAATGTTGGCAAGTCTACACTTTTTAATTGTTTGTCAAATGCTAAAGCTCAGGCTGCAAATTTTCCTTTTTGCACTATTGAGTCCAATATCGGGGTAATAACTGTTCCGGATGAACGGCTTATAAAGCTGGCTGAAATTGAAAAGCCTGAAAAGGTGATACCAACTACCATAGAGATAGTGGATATTGCCGGGTTGGTTAAGGGAGCCAGCAGAGGAGAAGGATTGGGTAACCAGTTTTTGTCAAATATCAGAGAAACAGATGCAATAATACATGTTATTCGTTGCTTCGACAATAACAATGTTATACATATTGACGGATCTGTTAATCCTGTCAGAGATAAAGAGATAATTGATGCCGAGTTGCAACTAAAAGACCTGGAGACTATTGAAAACAGGCTTGAAAAACTTGGTAAGCAGGCGAAACATGGTGGTGACCTTAAGACAAAAAAATTATTTGAGCTGGCATTGCAGTATAAAAAGATTCTTGAGCAGGGTAAAGCTGCCCGAACATTAAAGTTGAGCAAGGAGGAGACAAAGCTTGTCAAAGAATTTTTTCTTCTTACCAATAAGCCTGTACTATATATTTGTAATGTTGATGAGATTGCTGTAAAAACCGGTAACAAATATGTTGAAGATATTAAAGATGCAATTAAAGATGAAGGGAGTGAACTTTTAACTATTGCTGCAGCAACAGAAGCTGATATAGCTGAGCTTGAAACTTTTGAAGATAAGAAAATGTTTTTGGAAGAGCTGGGATTGGATGAACCCGGCGTGAACAAATTGATCCATTCAGCATACCGCCTTTTAAGATTACAAACATTTTTTACCATAGGTCATGATGAAACCAGGGCTTGGACATTTGTAAAAGGAACAAAAGCATTAAAAGCTGCAGGCTTAATTCATACCGACTTTGAAAGAGGGTTTATTCGTGTAGAGGTAATTAAATACGCTGATTATCTTAAGCTGGGTTCAGAACATGCCTGCCGGGATGCAGGCAAGATAGCAGTCGAAGGTAAAGAATATATTGTACAAGATGGTGATATTCTGCATTTTAGATTTAACGTATAATATTCTGTCTCATATTATTGCTGGCGTGCAGCATCTGTCATGTCTTTAATAATGCCGTTTTTGTCAACTTTTATTTGTACATCTTTTGCTACTTCCAATATAACCGTAGTCTCTTTTACTTCAATAATCCGGCCATAAATTCCTCCTGTGGTTACAACTTTGTCACCCTTTGCAAGAGCATCGCGGAACTTTTTTATCTCTTTCTGTCTTTTCATCTGTGGACGGATCATGAAAAAATAGAAAATTACTATGATCAAAAGTAATGGCAAAAAACTCATCATCGGATTTGTTTCCTGTCCTTCAGGATTCATCATTAATAAATAGCTCATCATTGTCTTAGAATTTATTATAAATACTGCTGTAAAAATAAGTAAATGTTTTTGTTTTAATTACACTTAATGATAAAAGAGGCAAATAATCGGTTAAATCAGGTTTCTCCTACCAATCCGCGCCCGGATTTAATCACAAGGCCTTTTGTTTTCAAATCCTTTAAAGCTTTGTCCAATATTCCGTTAATGAAATTTCTGCTTCTATCGGTGCTATAGAATTTAGATAATTCAATGTACTCATTAAGGGAGACTTTGGTTGGTATTGAAGGGAAATATAAAAATTCAGTTATTGAAAGTTGCATTATAAGAATATCCATAAATGCAATTCTTTCTAAATCCCAGTTGTGGGAGTGTATTTTTATCAGTTCGCGAATTTTTGTATGGTTAATAATAGATTTTCTTAATAACTCTTTTGCAAAGTTTTGGTCGTCAATATCCCTGAAGATCGGGAGAAGCGGCTGGTCAGGGCTTGAATGTTCCCTGAAGCTTTTTACTGTTTTGGTTATCATGGAAATTACATAATCAATATCGTCGTTCCAGTAAATACTTTGCTCTTCCAGGACTTCATAAAGATCTTCGGTTATCAGAATTATTTTATTTAATACTTTTTCAATAAATTTTTTATCTTCATAATAGGAGCAGTCTTTGTCATCCATATACTTAATATAAAAATCAGATTCCGTTAAAAAAAGATAAAGGTCTTTGATCAGGGCAGGATGATTCACCCAGCTTAATTTCTTTTGCCGGATAAATGAATTTAACTGCTTGTTATTACGTAACTGAGTAATAACCCGGTTGTCGATAAATTTTGTATTGGGGTTAAGATCATCTGCCGTAGGCTGATGTTTATTTTTTCTGATCTCTATTCGTTGCTCGGCATAATCAGCAATTTCAATGATTAAAGCAAATAAAAAGTGGTATAGCTCGTAAGTTTTATTGATGCAGAAAAATAATTCATTTTCTGCTTTACTAAGCGAACTTTCTTCGGAAGAGTAAAAGGCATACAATATTTGCAATACCTTTGTCCTGATAATCCTGCGATTAATCATATAAAATGAACTTCATATTTACGGCTGTAAAAGTACTATTTTTTTATGAACCTATATTCAATAAATGAATTTTATAAGAAAGAGTTGACTTTTTTGTAAAATTTCAAATTTGATTTAAATGTTTATTTTATGTATCTTTTTTATAAATATTAATAAATTATGGTGATAACGGACTTAATTACAGGAGTAATATGAATACATTGATTAGAAGAGATATTATTAAATCATTTATTTTTACGCCATTTGCAAGATATATGTCATTTTTGAATTCAAATCACCTTGATAATGAAATATTTTCTGCCGGAGAGTTTGAGCCGGCCTATCTGAAGTATCACAGATCAGGAGAATTAAAGCGTCGTGGGAAGGAGCTTTGGGATAATATGGAAAGCTGTAAACTTTGTCCGAGAATGTGTGGTGTTAATAAATTTAAAGGCGAAAAAGGCTTTTGCGGAGCTGATTCAAATCTTGAAATATCCTCTTTTCATCCCCATTTTGGTGAAGAGAGGCCATTGGTTGGAAAATCAGGCTCAGGGACCATATTTATGACCAACTGTAGCTTAAAATGCGTTTTTTGCATAAATTGGGAAATAAGCCAGGGAGGAGAAGGAGTTAAAACTTCTATTAATAAGCTTGCGGAAATGATGCTGGCCCTTCAAAAAATGGGTTGCCCAAATATAAATTTTGTTACTCCCACACATTACTCCCCGCATATACTTCTTGCAGTTGACAAAGCAGCATCAAAGGGTTTAAGGATTCCATTGGTTTATAATACATGCGGCTGGGAAAGAGTTGAGATTTTAAAAGTTCTTGATGGTGTGATTGATATCTATATGCCTGATTTTAAATACTCAGACGGACAAATGGCATTAAAATATTCATCCGGAGCTGAAGCTTATCCCGAAGTGACAAAAAGAGCATTGCTGGAAATGCACCGTCAGGTAGGAGTTGCCAGGCCGGCAGAAAATGGATTGATGTATAGGGGGCTTATGATCAGGCATTTAGTTATGCCAAATAATGTGAGCGGAACTAAAGAGATCATTGATTGGATTGCTCAAAATCTTCCCAAAGATTCTTATATTAATATTATGTCACAATACAGGCCTCATTATAAAGCAAGTGGCTTTCCTGAGATAGCCCGCAGAATAACCGGAAAGGAGTATAGTGATGCAGTTAATTATGCCAAAGCTGCAGGTTTGACCAATCTTGATATTCAGGGTTACTTTAATTGAGGATATCGTGCTTTTTTAAATGGAGCCATTCTTTTTCTCATCATCATCATCATTATCTCCTTCTTCTTCTTCTTTCTCCTCTTCCCAGTCAAATTTGTAACGTTTGATTTTGTACTTGCTGTAATAAAATGCCATAACAATTCCCGAAACAGCACCCCATAAATGGCCTTCCCACGAAATACGAGGATCAATCGGAAAAATCCCCCAGATTAATCCTCCATACAGAAACACAACAACAACCGATAATGTTAATAATCTTACATCATTACTGATAATACCACTTATAAAATGAAAGGCTGCCAAAGCATATATTACACCGCTTGCTCCAATATGCCAGGATGGCCGCCCCGTAAGCCAGACAGTTATTCCCGATAAAAAATATAATACAAAAAAAATTCTGTAAGATACCCTCCTGTAATAATAGATAAGGGCAAAAAACAGAATAAAAAAAGGTATTGAATTGGATATAAGATGGTTAAAATCAGAATGTATAAAGGGGGAAAATATAAGTCCTTTCAATCCTTTTATCTCTAACGGGAATATACCAAATTTTACAAAACTTACAGATGTTGTATATTCTATGATTTTTATTATCCAGAAAGCTGCTACGAATAGTGACGGTATCAAAAGACTGTGGAAAAATATTTTTTTTTCAATATCAGGGTCAGGCTTTTTCGGGTCACTGGGGTAGTAGTTGAAAATATTCATTAATTAATAATAAGTGTTTTTATAAGCTCCACAAATTCAAATATTTCGGTTTTTG
>CAZLZJ010000061.1:0-12822 GCA_964563975.1 uncultured Prolixibacteraceae bacterium | reverse complement strand
AAATTTTCATATTCGTTTCATTTTGATTAAAAAAAAAAATCAACCATTTTTACAATTATTATAAATCAATAACAATAAAATATGAATATAATTAATCGTAGAAATTTCATTGGTAAAGCTGCAACAGGGGCAGCAGCAATGACCATCATTCCGCGGCACGTATTGGGTGGTAAAGGTTTTGTTGCTGCTAACGATCGCATTAATTTAGGCTTTATTGGTGTAGGCAAACAGGTGTACACCCTGTTAAACAGCATTGGCAAGTGCAAGGGAACAGTAACTGTTGCCGCTTGCGATGTTTATAAGAAAAAATTAGAGCAATTTGTCGAAGCCGCTATAAACAACAACTCTAAAAAAGGAATAAATGCAAAAGTTGACAAATATCACTATTACAGAGAGTTACTTGAAAGAAAAGATATTGATGCCGTAGTAATTGCATCGCCCGACCACTGGCATGCGCAAATGGCAGTAGATGCGGCAAAAGCCGGTAAAGACATTTACTGCGAAAAACCTCTTGCTCTTACTGTTGCTGAAGGCAGGGCTATGGTTAATGCCACCAGAAAATATGACAGGGTATTTCAAACAGGAAGTATGCAACGGTCGTGGAGAGACTTCAGGCATGCCGTAGAACTGGTACGTAATGGTTATATCGGAGAGATTAAAGAAATTAATATAAGCGTTGGAGAACCGGTAAAACAGTGCGACCTTCCGACAGAACCCGTACCTGAGGGACTTGACTGGAATGAATGGATCGGCCCCTCCCTTTACAGAGGTTTTAATGAGATTTTTGCCCCCTCTGATGTAAATGGTCCATGGGCATGGTGGCGCGGCTACAGAGACTTTGGCGGCGGACTGATAACCGACTGGGGAGCCCATATGTTTGATATTGCCCAATGGGGGCTTGATATGGACAAATCAGGACCGCTTCAGTTTATTCCCCCCGAAGATCAGGAAAAAGATGATGGTTTATCAATGATTTATGAAAATGGCGTACGGGTAAACCATAAGCAGTGGGGAACAAAAAAGGACAGCAGTGCAGTACAATTTGTCGGCACTGAAGGAAGAGTTGAAGTAAGCCGGACTTTTATACGCACTTATCCTGATGAAAAACTTGCAAAAGATGAACTCAAAAAAAGTGATAAGCGTGTATATGTAAGTAATAATCACTATCAGGACTGGATTGATGCCATCAGAAACAGAACTAAGCCTGTGGCTGATGTTGAAACAGGACACCGTACAGCTTCAGTTTGCAATGTGATAAATATTGCATATGAATTGCGAAGACCATTACTTTGGGATCCCGTGGCAGAAAAATTCTCCGGAGATGATTATGCTAACCTTATGGTAGGAAGGCCATACAGAGGCAAATGGGATTATACCAAATATTAATCTGAAATTTCTAAAACCAAGAGGTCATACCTCTTGGTTTTTATATCTGCCTGTAAGAGTTACATCAAACTAATGTTTAAACTCTGCTCCGGATTTAATTTTATTTAATCGCTCACGCATTGTATCCAAATGGTATTTATATACATCTCTTGGAGTACAGTTATTTTCAATACAGACTGCGGCAGCATACCCGGTTACAACTCCCATTTGGGTCGTTGTGTGCATTACCCGTGGACTGCCTAATCCCACATGTGTTGCTGAAAAACATCTGCCGGCCATAAATAAATTGTCAATATCTTTAGAGTAGAGACAGCGATACGGTATTTTATACTGCTCAATCTTAGTAAAAACAGCCTCACTCAAAAAATCATATTTTCCATCCCGGGGATAATGAATATCAATTGAGCGGACCTCTTCAACAAAACCATCTTCAAAATCAGGCTTCTCAAGGATATCACTCTCTTTAAGAATATAATCTCCCATTATCCGTCTTGACTCTCTTTTGCCGGCAATGTATGCTATCCACTGAAGCCTGAGCCCGGCATTTGCAGGATCCTGTTTTACATTATACCAATTACCGTATATTGCACGAAACAAGTGGTCTCTAATCTCTTCAGCATCATAAATGGTATTTTTTGTCAATCCATATTCCCAAAACCATTCGCCCCGGGTAGATTTATAATCTTTTGCAACATCCATTGCCCACGGCACTTCCTGAAAACCAATATTTTTAGGATTCTCACCATAGCCGGCATCAGCATCGTCAACATATATGGAGTTCCATAAAATAGTATTTCCCATAGTCATGCTGTCGGCCATTTCCGGAGCCAGAGATTCATTAAACTCACTGCGTGCCTCTCTTCCCATCCTCACTTCACACCCTGCCCAATAACCAATCCATCCATCTCCTGTGGCATCAACAAAAAGCGGAGCCTCAAAGCGGGTTTCTTCATGTGTTTCAATATTAAAACAATCAACCGCAGTTATCCTGTTTTCATTTTTATGTACAAAAAACGCTCTTGTATCCGGATATACAGAAATATTTTTTTCTGCCCTGACAACCATCTCAATTGTATCATTTGCAACAATTGCAGCATCATCGCCATTAGGATAATGAACTGTATTCAACTCCTGAACTATAGTATAAAATTCAAGACCCTCGGTGTGCACTCGAATCTCTTTGCTTGCATTGCCTCCAAGGACAGGCCTGTCATTTATAAGAGCAACTTTTAATCCGTGCCTTGCTGCCGCAACAGCAGATCCGCATCCTGCCAGACCCCCTCCCACAACAACCAGATCAAACTTACCTGCATTAACAGGAGGAGGAGTGCCTGACTTCTGTTTTCTCCAGGCTGTCATCTCTTCCAGGCCGGAAGGAGGAGTATCGTCTCTCTCTTTTGAAAAATATATTGCATCACACCTGCCTTCAAACCCTGTAAGATCCTCCAGCTCAATTACTAATTTACCTGAATTATTAACAGTCACGCTACCTCCGGGAACCCATTGCCACCCATTGTTAACTCCAAATATTCGGGGAAACGCCTCACCATCAAAAATAATTTTAAAAATACCCGGCGTTTCAGGCCTGGCGGGTATCCAGTCTTTTGTCCTGACCCAGAAAAAATAATCACCACTCTCAGGAAACCGGATAGTTGTAGAGGCATTCTCTACAGGTTCACCCATACCATGGGCAAGAAGATAAGGTGAACCCATTGCAGGAATAAACTGCTGATCTACAACCCAGCCTCCCTTGTTATCAAAACTCTCGGCTTCAACCAGAACAGAAGGAGCATTTTGAGCATTCACCAATGAAAAGGATAACAACAGCAATATATAAAAAAATGGTATTTTCATCATTTAAAATTTTTTAATTATCTGAACATAAACTAATCAAAAATATGGAATTTACACTCAACCGGCCGCCACAACAACCGATGCCGGTGGTAAATTTATAAAAGAAATTGAAAGAATCTGTTTTCCACTTAACATTTTAATTTTTTTCATCCTGCCTGATCAATTAACGATTTTGCTCTATTACTTTTTTGCATTAACAATCCGCCTGATTACATTTGTCTATTATTTTAATAACTCATTATGATCTCAAATATTGAAAATCTGAAATATACCGGTTCAGGCAATTTCCTGTTAATTGCAGGTCCTTGCGCCATTGAAAATGAAAAAACAACAATGCAGATAGCAGAACGAATATCAAAAATTACCGATTTGCTGAATATCCCTTTTATTTTTAAAGGTTCATACAGAAAAGCCAACCGCTCAAGAATTGATTCCTTCACCGGTATCGGCGATAAAAAAGCTCTTACCATTCTTCAAAAAGCAGGAAAGCTCTTTAATATGCCGGTAATAACGGATATCCACTCTCCCGGTGAAGCAGAAGTTGTTGCAAACTATGCAGATGTACTTCAGATACCTGCTTTTCTGTGCAGACAGACCGACCTTCTGATAGCAGCTGCAAAAACAGGAAAAACGGTAAACATAAAAAAGGGACAGTTTTTATCGCCCGAAGCAATGAAATTTGCTATCCAAAAAGTAAGAGACTCCGGCAATAACCGGATAATGGTTACTGAAAGAGGAACCTCTTTTGGGTATCAGGATCTGATAGTTGACTTTCGGGGGATTCCTGCCATGCAGAAATTTGGCACTCCTGTAATACTCGACATTACCCATTCACTCCAGCAGCCGAACCAATCGGAAGGAATAACCGGCGGAAAGCCTGAATTAATAGAAACCATTGCGCGTGCGGGTATTGCTGTTGGTGCAGACGGTATATTTGTTGAAACGCACCCTGATCCCTCCACAGCCAGATCAGACGGCGCAAATATGCTTAAGCTTGACCTGCTTGAACCACTATTGAAAAAGCTTATAATTTTAAAAAAAGCAACAGCACAGCTTTAATAATACAAGACATTTAATAAAAGAAAAGATATGCCATTAAAATAGCTGCGGTAATGCCTGCAAAATCAGCAATAAGCCCGCAAATAACTGCATACCTTGTTTTCTTAATACCAACAGATCCGAAATATACGGCAAGAATATAAAATGTAGTATCTGTAGCACCCTGAACAATACTGGCCACCCTGCCTACAAAAGAATCAGCCCCGTAAGCAGTCATTGCATCAACCATCATTCCCCGGGCTCCGCTGCCACTAAGAGGCTTCATAAATGCAGTAGGCAGGGCAGGAGTAAAATCTGTGTTAATGCCGGCAAATTCAAACAATGATGTAAATCCGGCTATTGTCCATTCCATTGCACCCGAAGCCCGGAATACCCCAATAGCCACAAGGATAGCCACAAGGTAAGGAATAATTTTCACTGCCGTTTTAAATCCCTCTTTTGCTCCATCTATAAATGCTTCATAAACATTAACCTTTTTAACAATTCCCATCACAATAAAAGTAATAATCACTGAAAAAAGGATAATATTACTGGCTATACTTGAAACAAGAGCTACAGATTCTTTATCAAGAGTTGAGAAATACCAGATTATAGCCGCAATTACAAGAGTAATTCCTCCAAGATATAATAATATGATCTTGTCAAAAAGATTTATTTTCTGATATATTGAAACTGATATCAATCCGGCAAGTGTCGAAAAGTAAGTTGCCAAAAGTACAGGGATAAAAATATCGGAAGGGTTAACAGCACCTAATTGTGCCCGATAAACCATAATACTGATCGGCAGTAAAGTCAATCCCGAAGTATTTAACACCAAAAACATTATCTGTGCATCTGAAGCAACCCGCTTATCGGGATTTGATTTCTGCATCTCCTGCATAGCCTGCAATCCTGTTGGTGTGGCAGCATTATCCAGATTGAGCATATTTGCTGCAATATTCATCATAATTGAACTATATGCCGGATGTGACTTACCGAGTTCAGGAAACAATTTATTAAAAAAAGGGCCGATTACCCTGCTAAAAACATTTACCACTCCACCCTTCTCTCCTATTTTCATTACTCCCATCCACAAAGTCAGAACGCCGGTCAGCCCAAGTGAAATTTCAAATCCGCTTTTAGCCATTTCAAAAGTTGAATTAACCATATTGGGAAACACCTCTGTATCACCAAATAGTATTAATCTGGCAAGTCCAATGACAAAAGCCGAAACAAAAAAGAATATCCAGATATAATTAAGAGCCATTTACCATTTTTATCTCTGTCAAAACATTTTTAACATTGCTAATTACAGTATCTCTTTATGATGTTATATGCACCATATATTCCCAGTTCTCCTGCCCGGCTAAGATCAAGGGCACCCCCTTCAACATCATCAAGATATATTTTTGTAAGGCCGCGGTTAAAATAAGCTTCCGCAAACTCAGGTTCCAGTTCTATTGCCTTATTAAGATCAACCATGGCACTTTTATAATCTTTAAGCCTCAGCTTAATATATGCCCTGTTATAATATCCGAAGAAAAATTCCGGGTTAAGAGAAAGTACTTTTTGATAGTCGTCAATAACTTTTTGATATTCAGGCAGTGCAATATTCTCTTCCATTGAATTTTCAGTATCCGGATGGCCTACCGGAACAGTAATTTCATTTTGCGGCCTTGCAAGCAATTCAATCTGTTCAAGCATTTTATATCTGCAATTACCTCTTACAAAATAAGTTATTGCCTGTTTTTCATCCATTGAAACCGACAGCTCCAGATCTTTAAAAGCTTCATTATAGTTGCCGGTCAGGCAATAAAAAACTGCCCGGTTCAAATAGTTATGGCTACTTTTATTAATATCCAGACGGGCATTAAAATAGAGAACAAAATTTTCAAATATTTCCTGATATTCACTCACTGATTTATTGGTGATTGTAAGGAAAGGATTATAGTTATTCACTCCGTTAAGCTCATCTATAAGAATACTGTAATATTGGAACCGTTCATAATCAACTGAATTTTTCTCAAATGCCGACACAATAAATAGCGGCTGAAGGTCAATGGCTATATTGAGGTTCTGTACCAGCCCGTCATCCCTATCTTCCTCTTCACGGGGAAGCTCTCTGCTGTCTTCAATTATAAGGTTTATTCTTCCCCTCCGGCTGCGCCGGACAGCTCCCGCATCATCTTCTTTCTTCTCATCTTCATTTTTTTCATCTTCATTCTCATCCCGGTTATCTGCAATTTGCTGTGATCCGGTTTGCTGACTTGTTCCCGGTGCAGCAGATGTTTGTCCTGCCCCACTCTGACTGCTCTGCTGATTTTGTGCAAGCTTTTCAGCATCAAGACGACGCTGGTTTAGGTCAAACTGTGGATTTAATTCTGCTGCAATCCGGTAATCATTTTCAAATCCTTCCCTTTCAAGTATCTCTTTAGCCATTGCCCTGTTAAAATATGCACTTGCCAGCTCGGGATTTAACCTGATAGCCATATCATAATCAGCTATTGCACCCTCATAATCTTCCAGCTTATGTTTAACTATTCCCCTGTTATTATAGGCCATGGGATTTTCAGACTCAAGTTTTATACTCTGGTCATAATCACGTAAAGCAGAGGCATAATCATCCATTTCAAACCTTGCAATACCCCTGTTAAGGTATGCCCCTGCAAAATGTGGACGGATAATTATCACACGGTTAAGGTCACGAATGGCATCCTCAATCTTACCCTGCACTATTCTGGCATTACTCCTGTTCATAAGAGCATTAGTAGACTTAGGGTTAATCTCAAGCGCTTTATCATAATCAGCTATAGCCTTTTCAACATTCTGCATAGCTAACTCAGCAATACCTCTATTGTTGTAAATAGCCTCATTATCAGGATCAAACTCTAACCCCCTGTTATAATCTTCTATTGCTTTTTCAAACATATGCAGACTATGATATGACATCCCCCTGTTCATATAAGCCTGAGGATAAAACGGTTTAAGTTCAATTGCACTATTATAATCATTAATTGCCCCTCTGAAATCCTCAAGCTGATGCTTTGCAACTCCTCTGAAAAAGTATGCTTCGGGGAGGCGGGGCCTGAATTTTATAACTATATTGAAATACTCTATTGCCCCGGTATAATTACCTATTGAGATTCTTGTTCGGCCAACCCTGATATAATGATTTATGTTCAGCTGTGCTTCGGCAGTAAAGTCTGCAAAAAAAAGTACCAGCAGTATAAATAAAAATTTCTTCATTTTTTTATCCATGATCAGCAAAAATAATATTAAATAAAAACGATCTGCCAATTCATCCCTATTATTTAATTTTTTATCTATTGAAAGAAGTAAGAGAAAATTAATTTTTTTAAAATATTTTAATTATTATTTTTGAGCATTATACAAATAATTTGTTCGTAATGTTCAGAATAAAATATTTTTTCACTTTTACTTTCGCGCTGGCAATCATTATTTCAGCTACTGCTAATGAAAAAAATAAAAAGAAAGATACCGGCTACATTTTCAAAGATGTTTTGATTTTGCCGGCAACATCTGTAAAAGACCAACATCGTTCAGGCACCTGCTGGGCTTTTGCCGGATTATCACTATTTGAATCAGAAATGCTCCGTCTACAAAAACCGGTTGTTGACCTTTCTGAAATGTTTATAGTTTGGAATACCTATTTTGAAAAAGCCGTAAAATTTGTAAGGACTCATGGAAATCTTAATTTTTCGGCAGGAGGTGCATTTCATGATGTAACTAATATGGTATCAAGATACGGAATTGTGCCTGAATCCGTTTATGACGGACTAAAATATGGTGAGGATAAACATGTTCACGGTGAAATGGATCGTGTATTGCGGGAATTTGTGGATGCAGTTGTTGAAAATAAAAACAATAAACTTTCAACTGCCTGGCGGGAAGCTTTCAGTTCAACTCTTGACTCCTATCTTGGCGTAATCCCCAATCGGTTCACATATGAAGGGGTTCAATACACACCACATAGTTTTGCCGAAAATTTCGTAGGACTTAATATGGCCGATTATGTTGAAATCACTTCATTTACGCATCATCCCTATTATTCTGAATTTATTCTCGAAATCCCGGATAACTGGTCATGGGATAAGGCTTATAATATTCCCGTGAATGAGCTTGAGGAGACAATAGACTATGCACTGAACAATGGTTACACAGTTGCCTGGGCGGCCGATGTAAGTGAAAAAGGTTTTGCCTCAAGTAATAAAGGAATTGCGGTTATACCTGCAGCTCCTTTGAAAGATATGTCAAATGCCGAACTTTTAAAATGGGAATCATTGCCCGACAGAGAACGTGAAAATGAGTTATATAAACTTGAGCAGACTGTTCCTGAACTTGAAATTGATCAGGAAATGAGACAGGAAGCATTTGACAACTTTCAAACTACAGATGATCATGGCATGCATATTATCGGATATGCAAAAGATCAGTTCGGCAACATCTTTTATAAGGCAAAAAATTCATGGGGTGACTATAATTTATATAATGGGTATCTATATGTATCAAAACCTTATATAAGATATAAGACTATGACCATCATGTTACATAAAGAGGGCATCCCAAAACATATCAGGGAAAAACTGGAATTATAGACTATATGTCAAAAGGAAAGAGAAGCCTTCAACATAAAACAGTAATCTGTCTCAACAATTTTTTCAGGCCGGTTTTCTCATTTGTTATCCCTCTGTTTTTTTCCGGAGTATTATTACTCCTGTTACTGCTTTTTTCATCAACAGCCCAATGCCAGAATCCAAAAGAGGATTATACATGGTGGAACGAAATCCACGGTTGGAAACCCGGTGACCCAGGCTGGCGCAATTGGCTGATAATTTCTCCCGGTTTTCTGGGACCTAACGCCTTACCGGTTCCTGAAGTCAAAAAAGGGATTATAAAAGGAACTTCCAATCTGGAATTTACTGTTTCTTCACACTTTCACAGTGGCGATCCTACAAGCGATTTCTCCGGAAAAATTTTTATCCCATTTGCCGACAATAAAATAGCTGTAGAAATGTATGGAGTGATAATTGAGCATTATTCCTTTACAGAAGAGATACGCGATGAGAGATTTGCCCGCAAAAGAGACGGTAAAGGCATTGCAATGGGAGATTTTTACTTCAGCACACTTATTCAGATAATTAAAAACAAAAAATTTCCTAACACATTATTGCGGATGGCAACAAAAACAGCATCCGGCAACAATCTGTATGCTGCCCGCTATACTGACAGCCCGGGTTATTTTTTCGATTTGAGCTTTTCAAAAAGCCATACGGCAAAAAGTGGTTTTGATATTAAACCATTTGGGCTGATCGGTTTCTATTCCTGGCAAACAAACGATGAACTGAAACTTCAAAATGATGCGCTTTTATATGCTGCAGGATGCGAAATAAATAAATCTGACTGGCAGGCATCAGGCTCAATATCCGGCTATTCGGGTTATAAAAAAGAACGGGACCGCCCGGTACAGCTTAATTTTGAACTTGAAAAAAATCTCAAGGCAAATTCTGTCAGGCTATACTATATAAACAGCTTAAAAAGCTGGGGTTATAATACAATCAGGGTTTCCTTTATTTATACACTTGACAAATCAGGCAAATAGTGCAATATGACAGACATTTAATTATTTTTGTCTGATAATCAAAAAAGTTAAATTCAGATGAAAAAGCTTTCACTGGTAATTTGCGTTTTTAATGAAGAACAAAATATATATCCACTTACCGTACAAATCACAGAGGCTTTAAAAGATATAGATTTTGAAGCTATTTACGTAGACGACAAATCTACCGACGGCACACGCTCAGAGATAAAAAAAATAAAAGATCCCAGATTCAAACTGATTGAGTTAAAAAGAAATTACGGACAGAGCTCAGCCCTACAAGCCGGCATTGATCATGCTGAAGGAGAATTTATTGCCCTTATCGATGGAGACCTGCAAAATGATCCGGCCGATTTACCCCGAATGCTAAAAATGATGGAAGAAGAGGAGTGGGATATGGTAGCAGGCGTGAGAGCAAACAGGAAAGATGGCTTTTTCCTAAGAAAAATACCTTCCAAAATTGCTAATTATATAATCAGAAAATCGACCGGCACAAAGATGAAAGACCTTGGATGCACTTTGAAAATTTTTACCAGCGATACAATAAAAAGTATTAATATTTATGGTGAGCTGCATAGGTTTATTCCTGTGTTGATAGCGCTTGAAGGGGCCACGAATATTACACAAACAAATGTAAACCACAGGCCCCGAAAATTTGGAAGTTCAAAATATAACCTAAGCCGCACCACTCATGTTATAAGTGATCTGATCCTGATGTTTTTTCAAAAAAAATATCTGCACAGACCGATGCATATTTTTGGAGGAATAGGCATAGTAACTTTTGGAATAGGCATAATTATAAATCTTTATATGCTTTTTCTGAAAATTTCCGGTTATGATATTTGGGGTAAACCGCTGATGCTTTTAGGAATACTGCTTGTTATGGGTGGCATTCAATTCATAACAACCGGAATTATTGCCGAATTGCTTATGAGAACATATTTTGAATCACAACATAAAAGGCCATATCGTATAAAATATATTCACTCTTTAGGCAAAGATTAAAACAAAAGGTATGATTTTTGCGTTAAACAGATATAAATATAAAAAAAACAAAATGAAACAGAAGCCGGCAATGTCATTACTGACAATAATATTTTTGTTCCTGTCATTAATCGCAGGTTCTCAGGAAAGAGTTATTCATGGTATAGTGACCACTTTTGACAGTATCCCTCTGATTAATGCAGAAGTAAAAATTCTCAGCTCAAAGCAAAAGATACTTACAGATACCTTAGGCAGGTTTTCTGCAAGCATAAAAGAAACAGACAAATTAAAAGTCTCTGCCAATGGTTTCCATAATCAAAAGGTTGAGCTTAATGAAAAGATCAAATTTGCAGCAGTGAACCTGAAGCTGAAACCGGGTGAAAAAGCTCGTGAATATGCTATTGGCTACGGACATGTTACTGACAGCGAACGACTCAATTCTCTTGCCAGCCTTAACAAAGATGATCTTGATTTTTCGCAGTACAGCAATATTTTTGAACTGATAAGGGGAAGATTTGCCGGGGTGCAGGTAATTAACGATGAAATAATTATCAGAGGACAAAGCTCTATCAATCTTAGCAGTGCGGCACTAATTGTGTTAGATGGCATAATTATCGATTCACGGGCATTGCACGGTGTTTCACCGGTACAGGTTAAAAGTGTCAATATAATAAAAGACGGAAGTTCTGCTATTTATGGTTCAAGAGGAGCTAATGGAGTTGTTATTATTGAAACCAGAAAGGGTAATGATTAATTTTTGTTTTGCGGTGACGACGAGACTCGAACTCGCGACCTCCGGCGTGACAGGCCGGCATTCTAACCAACTGAACTACGCCACCGGTTTTTAATTTTCTTTTTTACTCACTTTCGAAAAGATGCTTTTGCAAAAGTGATGCAAATATATACTTTCTTTTATTGTCTGCAATACAAAACAGAATAATTTTTATTACATATTGTTTGCAACCGGCCGGGTCTAACAAACTGAGGCCTGTACCAAATTCTCAGATAAAAGCTCTGTCTCCCCTTTCCATGAATATGCAGTCAGTACTTTACTGTCATTGATACATGAGTCAACACAACAAATATTTTTTGAAATAATATAAGGTCCTTTATGTCTGCAATAATGACCAAAAAAGAGTAACGGATTATCCGGCAGGTAAGGAAAAACAACAGGCAGTATTTGTTCAGGAATTGTGTATTGCGGCAATTTATATTTACTTTCAAAAGAAAATTCCTCAAATGTTTTTCCCCGGTGGTCTTCCCACCATCGAATACGGTATGCACGGGGCGACACTCCCTTATTATTTTTTATTTTAAGATCACCGGGCAATTTAAATTGAGGTCCTTTTGTTACAAGCCATATATTTTTTGCAATTTCAGAACCTTGATCCTTATATATTTTTTGAAAAACACTTTTTTTTATTCTCTGAGATGTAAGATTGCGGTTTATAAAATCTATAGCCTGATCTGACCAGCATGCATGAACAACACGAATACCCTCCCTCTCAAAATAAAGAGGCAGCGATCTAAGCCATTTCACATGGTCAGCCCACTCTTTTTTATAATCAGCAAACTCATTTGTAGTCTTCACTACCGAAATAAATTTTTTCAATGGCGGTTTAACAAGCGGCATGCCGCTCTTATCTTTCAGACTTGCTATAATTGCATTAATTTCATGATTCCCCAAAATAGCATAACCATTTCCGCTTTCAACAATCTCACGAACTATTCGGATTGTTTTCCTGATATCAGGGCCCCTGTTTATAAAATCTCCAACAAACACTGCCTTTCGAAAGGGATGATAAAAACCTCCCCGTCTCTTTTCATAACCCAATTTTATAAGCAGCTTTTTCAGCAATTGTGCATGGCCATGTACATCTCCAATAATATCATACATATATTTCAATTATAAAGCTCAAAATAAGTAACTTTTATAATACCAT
>CAZLZJ010000060.1:2501-12983 GCA_964563975.1 uncultured Prolixibacteraceae bacterium | reverse complement strand
AAGGTTAGTTGATTTTTGGTTTTTTTCCCCGGGGCAGTTGCCCCGGGGTTTTTCTGATAACCTTTTTTTATTCTGCCTCCCACAGTAAATTAATTATATTTAATGTCTCCTTCACCAGAATATCGCCACCTTCAGGGCCAACCCGGTTAACCATGGCGCTATAACCTCTGTATCCTTCTCCCTCCACAGCTCTTTTTGTTGGCAGATATCCACCGCTGTCACCACCAGCCAGCTGGATAATAAAAGTCTGCCCTGCCTTGCTTCTGCCGGTAATCCTAAATCCGTAATCTGCAAAAAGCTCAAAAGGATTTGTTGCAAATACTACATCGCCAAGACGAAGGACATGAACCTCAACAGGATATAGCAAGTTCTCATGCTGCAACTCATACTGTTTCACCAAAGCTTCCTGCTTTTTCACAATACCAAAATCAGACAATTTATTATCCCATGGCCCATGGCTCTTTACTTTTTCATTATCACTGATCTCTTTAAGGAACCTGTTCCATGCTGTTTCGGGTGAATTTAAATCGGCAGGTTCACGGGATCTGATCTTTTCCACTATTGTAAGTGCCTTTTTATACTCCTCCTCACTATACTGCCTGGCAGGAAGATCAATATCTTTCACAATATGTTTAAACTCAAAATTTTTCTGTATACTGTTTCTTGCAACAGGATATGCATCATCAATTATTGCTGCCAATCTCCTGCCAATTTCAACAATACCCGGAACATCCCACATATCCGGTTCACCCGATTTATAACCGCGGGGCAGGTCTCTGGGAGATAAATCACCGGCAGCACTTATCTGTGGAAAAAGAAAAACCTTATTTGAAAACTTTTTTTCCACATACTTCCTAACCTCGCTCCAGTAATCGGCTGAAACATAATATTTAGCTTCAGTAACCTGGGCCGGACATGCAACATTCATTACAATCCCTGTAAGCTTATTTTTACTGTCCCAGCAAAATAACATATCCACACCTGAATTCTCAGGGCCCTCAAGTCCCGTGAAATCCTCTCTGCCGGTTGAACCATACATTTCAGTCGAGCCATTAGAATATTCTACCCGCCGGTTATGTCCTACCACAGCATAACGCAACTGGCTGCTGATTCCTCCCGGCTTCCTGTTCTCCCAGGCATTGACCGCCACCCGGGATAACTTTTCAATAAGCATATCTCTGTGCCCTCCTGAAAGACCCGTATCAAAGGAAGAGTGAGTATGTGTGGCATTTAAAAACAGATTCCTGACGTCAAAATCTGTTATTTTCCCTTTCATATAACTTCTCAATGAGTCCTGCAATCCGTTCCTGAAACTTACCACATCTACCGTGATCATTATTGCCTGCTCCCTGCCATTGCTTTCCCCCATACCTTCCAATGCCAATGCTGTTGCTTTAAGCGGGCTCTGAACATACTCCGACATCCTTTCATAATACTGACCCTGTAATGAAACAGTTCCCTCCGGAGTTATATCTTCAATGGCCCAACCAATCAATACATTAAACTCAGCCGATTCTTTATTGCAACTTGTCAGTATTACAACCAGAATAGCTGTAAAAATGATTTTTATTATTCGTTTCATTTGAAAATAGTTAATTAAAAATTCAATGAATTTTGTCGAATTGTCATTCAAATATCTGAATTAAACAGGAATAAAAGAGTAAAAGTTATATAAAAAATTATTTAAAATGCAGATAATACCAGTAAGTATTCCCAAATTTTTCATATAATATTCTTTGAGCAGCTTTCATATTTGTTCTTCCCTGACTCAGAGAGCTAAGATACTGCTCAAATCTTTCGGTAGTTTCTTTGCTGATTTCAAATCCATACAGTTCAGGAAATTTTTCAGTCATACTGTAATAAACAAGTATTGCCTCCTCAATATGGCGCGGAATATTTTTATAGCCTAACATTATGAATTTTTCAATATTGTTTACCACTGCCTCAACATCTTTCATTAGCATAAATTCACACATTTTATATTCAAAAATTGGTTTACACGGATTAGAACTGAAAAGTAAATTTATATTTTCCTGAGGCATGCCAATTTTGATAAAAAAATCAGTTTGAGGCAGAAGATCAAGCTTTGGCCCCAGCTCTGAATGAGATTTAATTTTTTCGGGACTGTATAAAAACTGTTTATACTCCTTTGCCCATCTCTTATAAGTAACCGATCTTTCAAGAATATTTAAATACTTTTCCGCCATCCGGTAATTTCCATTGATGAGGTTTGTTTTTATAAGCATTTTAATATTTTGAGGTCTGTGCCCATATACTACCATAGTCTCGTATGCCCAGCGATGCGCTTCATTAATGAGGCCTGTGGCATAATAAAAATAGCCTCCCCTCTCAAGGTGTTCCCTGCTCATTGGCAATAAAATGGTATTTACTCCAAAATCCTGACCCCCAAAAAAGAGCCTGTCACATAAAAGGCCTTTTTCTGACAATGCCACATTATAGAAATATTGACCTATCTGATTTTTTGAATAGACTGTTTCCTGAAGTTCTATTGCTTCATCATACTGATTTTCAAAAACATATTTTTGAATTTTAAATACATGGCGGGCTTTTGAATTGTAAAGTTTTGTAAGGCTGAAAAATGTAAAAGCAAAAAGAATTATAACTGCTACAAATGATAATATCGTTGCACCCCTGTTTTTAAAAATAACAGACTCTGAAATTTTTTTAATCAATGGAAATACTATTATAAAACCTGTTAGTATATAGAAAAAAATATAATGCTTGGAATCTTTAATCAATGGTAACGAATCGATAAAAAATTTCTCAACAGGTAGTGGCAACAGAAAAAGGTAATATATAAAAAAAGAGATGGCAGCCATAACTATCAGCAATCCCGTTGTTAATAAAAACAACTTTCTGTTTCCTGAAACTATCTTGTGAAAAATGAACGTTGCAAAAAATATCCATGCATAAAACCCTGTCAAATAATGGAATAAAGGAAAAAATAAAATTAAAGTCAGTTGGAATTTCAGATTTTCATAACGTACGGCAAGCAGGAAGTAAACCAATAAAAACAAAATGCCAAGAGTATATTCAAGTTTATGATAATAATGAGTTTGCATCAACAGTAATAAAACGGGCGGTATTAACCCGGAAAAAAGGACAAAAGGAGTGCGGCAACCTGTTTGCTTATTGATTTTATAAAAAACCACTCCTGTTAAAACCAGGCTCGATGATATAATCAAAGATCCGGCAACCGGATAAATATAGAATTGCGTTAAAAAATCGTTTAAAAACAGTAAGGGGCCGCCATAACTTATAAAATACTCTTTTATAAATTCATGCGACAACAAAAAAAGAGATTGATCTTCCTGAAATATAAGTATATAATCCCCATACCAAAAAAAATAACCAAAAGAGATCAGAAAAAAAGATATCAATAACCAGGGAGTGAACTTGTAAATATAATTTTTTCTCTTTTGATCCATTTTCCGAATTTTATGTCAGCTTATATTTATTCACGATTACCATGTTCGACAGCAGAAGTGTTGGTCTCCTTTGTAATTTCCATCCATCCCGGCGGAGCATCACCCGGATTAATAGTTTTAACAATAACAGATTGTTCTTTTGAAGCTTTCTCAAAATCCCTTGGTTTAATCTTAACCCTGCCTTTTATAAACTCAGGAATATTATAAGTTAATGTCATCCTGTTATAAATCGTTGGATCTTTCTGTGGAAGCACAAAAGGTTTACCTACCTTCTCCGGTGACCCAAACCAGGCAAAATATGGAAAAGCAGATAGCCCATCTCTTCTCTTACTGCTAAAAACCAGCCACTTCCCATTAGATGACCAGCTATGATAACTTTCAGAGTCATTACTGTTAATGCCCATCTTCTCAATCTTACCATTTCCGAGATCAAGCAGGTAAAGATCGGCATCCCTGTACCAAATTGGAAAAGTTCCATAATCATGAAGAGTAAAAACAAGATAGTTACCATCGGGTGAAATCCTGGGAAAAGAGACACTTTTATCTATTTCACAGGCATTAAACACCATTTCAGTTTCACCAAAAGTACCCGATCCGGAATCAAATGATTTTCTAACCAGGTTATAATGAATAGTTTCAATACTTTCAACATCCATCTCTTCATCAATTTTATCTGCCATACAGAAATAAAGATACTTACCGTCGGGCGACCATCCCGGAAAAGTCTGATAATAGGAGAGTGAATCAGACTCCTTAACGTAAAAAACTTCATCCTCCTTTGTATCATACAGTATAAGAGTAGCCAAAAGATCATAGCATCTTATATTCTTGTCAGAGGCGGCATCAAAACTTTGAAGCACTTTACTCGAAGTGAATACTATATATCGTCCGTCGGGATGCCAGGAAGGGTATGTAGCTCCAAGGGGCATATCACCGGTTTGAAAAGTCACTCTTTTAATCCGTCCATTTTCTGAAAAATAGGTATCCCCTTTAGAACCACGTATATGAATAAAAAAGTTATCGGGATCATACCTGTTAAATGTATGGCAATTAATACAGTTATTTTCCAACACCCGGTTCTCAACAAAAGCTTTCTCGTTGAATGATTCAAGTGATCTCTGAACAATTTTCATTGTATACCAGGCAATATATCCGGGATACATTAAACGATAGCTTAAATATGGATCAATCTCCTCATCAGCTATAAATATTGGAAACGATTTATACTTTTTTACACTGTTCTCTTTTTTGTCATACGATGAAATTTGAATATGAATCTCTCCGCCTCTGTTCTGTTCAAGCAATTTGCGCCATGTTCTTTTTGAAAAACTTACTGTTTTATTTGAGGATGACAAAAATATTGGAGAATTACCCGAAGATGAAACTATCTCAATATTAAATGAATTTCCTTCTTCTTTAATAAAAAAATTTAATGGTGCAATATTGGGGGGAATCGTAACGCCGGTATAATCAGGATCAATATCCGGCAGCTTGCCTGTTTCCTGAACATTATTATTCCAATTTGGCCCGCAACCGGTTATTGTCAAAATCAATAAAGTACAAAAAAACAGGACTTTTTTTATTTTCATTTCGTTTTTAAGTCAGATTCAGTTCACCGGTAAAATGCAGTTGGCATAAATAAAGTTTATGCCAACTGCAACAAACACTTCTAAAAGTAATCATCATCAAATCTGATAATCTCCTTTATACCTGTATTTCCTCCGCCTTTTGCCATTTCAATATCAACCGGAGCATTATTTTTATATCCTCCGCGGGTAAAATCGGGAATCTTTACAGGAACAGAGTTATTTGCAACGCACCATTCACTCAGCGGTACAATTGAACTCCATGCGGCAGCATCATAGCAATCCATATCAAGGGGCAATCCATTTCTTAGACAATCAATCAATCTCCACTGCATCAGGAAGTCCATTCCGCCATGACCGCCAACTTTTTTTGCCATATCCCCAACTATCTTAACGATAGGAGGTGTATATTTTTCCCGCAATGCCTTTAACTCATCTTCACTTACCCAGTTTCCGCCTTTTGAAATTCTTGACGGAAACGGCTGCTTTTTAGCTATTCCGTCAGATCCAACCACCCAAAAAACACGTGTGCCGGGACGGGGATTACTAACATTATACTGAAGGCTGATCGTTTTACCGTTAACTGTCTTAATAACAGATGAGTTAACATTTCCAAGCTCCCACTGCCCTATAAACTGCTTATAATAATCATCCTCTTTTGCACGCTTCTCAATCTCCTTACCCATTGTAAAATCGGCCGAAGAGACTGATACCATAAAGTCCATCCTGTCGCCGCGGTTGATATTTAACACCTGGCAGGCAGGTCCTAACCCGTGTGTCGGGTAAATATTACCGTCGCGGTTAATAAACTCCCGGGTGCGCCACTCCAGATCCTTATTAAGGTTGGTGTTAATTTGATTTGCAATGTAGGCTGCATCTACATGAACTATTTCACCAAAAAAGCCCTGCCGTACCATATTTAAAATTAACAACTCCCAAAAGTCATAAACACAATTCTCTATCATACTGCAGTGCTTCTTTGTCTTCTCAGAGGTCTCAACCAACTGCCAGCACTCATCTATCTTCCTTGCAGCAGGAATCTCAGTAGCTGTATGAGCACCGCTTTCCATAGCGTAAACACATTGAGAAGGATGAAGGTCTCTTGGGGTAGCTACATAAATTAAATCAAGATCTTCATTGTCGCACATCTTTTTCCATAACTCCTGGCTGCCATCTGCATAGCCTTTGGGTTCCGGCATTCCATGCTTTTTTAAATAACTCTGAGCCTCAGCCACCCTCTCCGGAAGCAGATCAGAAACAGCTTTTATCTCCACACCTTCAAGTAAAGCCATTCTTTTCAGGGCTGCCATACCCCTCCCCCCAATACCAATATAACCCACACGAACTACATCTAGCTTGGGAGCAGCATAACCGCTCATGTTAAATATCTGGCTGCCTTTTTGATCAGACACATCCCAGATCTTAGGTTTTGATTCGTCTGCAGACGTCGTTTTTTTGGCACATGAGGTCATACCCCCGGCCACTACACCGGTACCTGCAATGCCGGCTGCTTTAATAAAATTCCTGCGATTAGTTTTCATAATTAAAATTAACTACTTTCAATGATATAATAGAACCATTCATAAATTGAACCAAATTGTAAGGTTCATTAAAATTTTTCTTATTCACTGTTTTTTACTCTTCAATAGCCGGATTAAAAATATCAGGATGTTATTGATTCCAGGTATTGACGGGCCTTTTTTGCTTCAGATGTAAGGTGTCCGAAATCACCTTTCGAAACAAGCTCAACAACCAAAGAGCCGCTTTTAAATCCCTCTTCACCAAGTAAAGCCAGAAGTTTCGGGAAATCAACCATACCCGTGCCGGGTGTAACATCAACATCTCTTGGCAAACGAAAATCCTTTATTGCCATACCGACAACATAGCCCCCCAGACCAACGGCATCATCCAAAGGATTTGTTTCTCCGAATGTAGCATGAAACACATTTCCCGGATCATACCAAAGTTTGCAGTTATTATGATTTATCTTTTTAACCTGCTCCAAACAAAATGCTCCAACCTGACCGTGAGGCTTTATTGTAATCATCACACCTTTTTCGGCTGCATAATCACAACACTCCGCAATAGCTTTATAAAATGGGTCCATTCGCTCGGGATTATGAATGGCATTTATCTGTATAACAGGTGCCCCGCATAGAGCGGAGTTGTCAATAAGGCGCTTTAAACCCGAAATTCCCTCTTCAAGTGAATTCCTGACATCGTGTTCTCCACCCGAATTAGTTAACAGAGTAAGGCCACGCTTTTTTATCTCCTCACCAACTTTTGCAGCAAAGTCAGGAGTAGAATTACGATCAACCACCCTGCCATTTTCATGTGTGCTTAATCCGGCATACTTGAATCCTGCTTCTACCATACCATCCAATGCCTCAATATAATTGCGGTTACCCCAAACACGTGTGTAGGCTCCGATTTTCCAATTTGAAGAAGAGCATGCATTTAACAGGGCTCCTGTTCCCGCTGCAATTGCAAACCCTCCAATTGTGCTTGATTTAATAAACTCTCTCCTTGAAAAACTCTTCATTTAACTTATTTTAAAATTTTTAAAATAAATCAGCTGACTTACTTTAAATCAACTTTTTTTGTCAGAGAATTCAGCTTACCGGTTAAAAGATTCAACCCGATAAGCCGAATTCATCTTAATTTATCACTAATAGCCCGGGTTCTGCTCCAGCTGAGTCTTCACTATCTCAGCATAAGGAATAGGCAGATAATACATCTTATCTAAAAATTGACGTTCATAAAACATCTGATAACGGTATGACAATGTTCCATTCGGATCAAGATTGCCCTGAGAGTCGAGCTTTTCCCAAATTATACCCATAGCATCTTTATTGTCGGTCGAGTCGGCTATCATCCAGCGACGTACATCAAAGAATCTATGAAACTCAAAACATAACTCAATCCTTCTTTCATGGATTATATCATTAAAAAGCTCTACCCCCGAAGAGGTTCTTTCCGGTAAACCTACCCTGTCTCTGATTAAATTCACATATTCCCTGGCCACATCTTCGTGCCCCAGTTCATACATAGCCTCGGCATAATTCAAATACATTTCAGCTAATCGCAGCCAAATCCAGGGAGAATCACCATTTTCACCGGCCAGATACTGAATATTCTCATCCATAAATTTCCTAAGCCTGTATCCTGCACATACATAAGGAGGTGTACTTACTTCAACACCACCGGGATAAACAACATCCAGCGGAGTTTTCCAAACACTTCCGTGATATAGAATATTTGCATAAAACCTTTTTTCCCTGTTATTGTATAACCCTTCAGGAGACGAATCAAATCCTGATCCTTCCTCATAAAACTTTTTGCCATTTTCCATCTCATAATCATCGATCAAACCCTGCAGGGGAGTATGTTCAGCCCAGCCCCCATCCTTAACCGGAGCATTAGTATAACAAATATGTCTTGCCCGGCTGCCATAATTATTATGAAATACTTTTGCAAAAATTATTTCAGGATTAGGGTCTATAAAAATCCTGTGATAATCCTGCCAGGTATTGACAGGTTGCAAAGAGTAATGAGGCATATCTATTACAGCCTTAGCGGCATCAGCGCATTGTTGCCATGTATTTTTTGAATAATCAAAAAGAGGACCGCCGGGCGCCGTGGAAGGATCATGAAGTTTACTGTTAGCATGTAGCAATACATTTGATTTAGTTGCCAGGCATACTCCCTTAGTAATCCTCCCCCACTCACTTGCAGCCCTTTCAGCAGGGACAAGGTTTGCAGCTTCATCCAACTCCTTTACAATCCAGTCAACTATCTTCTCGTAACTATCTCGCGGAATGATAAAATCATCATCAAGCTCAAAAACTTCAGTTATTAAAGGTACACCCCCAAAAAGTTTGATCAGATCAAAGTACATTCTGGCCCTGAGAAATTTTGTTTCCCCTTTTAAAACATTTTTCACCTGTTCGTCGCCTGCCATCCCATCAATACCTTCTAAAAAAATATTGGCTTTCCTTATATAACGATATTCATATGCCCAAATAGGAGCAAACTGCATCATATAATCAGCTGCAATCTGGCCTCTGGTAAAATTATTTATACCGGAAATATTTTCTGCCGAAAGTGCTTCGTCAGATGAAGCAGCATACATTTCATAGTAGTTAGGTAACCAAAGTCCGTTATATATTGTGGTCTGAAATTTTTTAGCCAGTTCAATATCATTCCAAACGTCCACTTCTGAAAAAACATCTCTTGGAGGTTTATCCAGCACGCTTTTTTCACAGCTTTGAAAAATAAAAATTCCCAATACTGCAAAAACTACCATTAATTTATTGATACTATTCATAATTTCTGAATTTAAAGATTTACAATGTAATATTTATACCTACTGAATAAGTCTTCAGCTGAGGATAATACCTTGCACTGTTTGGCCGTGTTCCGGATGTTTCCTGAAGAGGAGCTTCCGGGTCAAAATATTTAACATGGTCCAAGGTCCAAAGATTGCGGCCTCTCAAATATAACCGGCATCGTTTTAAAAAACTATTTTGCAACCATCTTTCAGATGCTAAGTCATAAGATAGCTCTAAATTTTTAAGCCTGACAAATGATGCGTCAAAAAAATGATATGTCGACATTCTCTGGTATGCGTCAAACCCTTGGAATGGCCTTGGATGTACAGCATTCGGATTATCAGGTGTCCATCTTTCGGTGAAAAGGTATTTTGGTTTTGTTCCGGAGTCATTAAACATAAAAGGCAGTGTTGCCCTTGCTTGTCCCTGAAATAGCGCAAATAGTCCAAAACCTTTATATTGCAAGCCTAAGTTTAAGCCAAACTGAATCTCGGGAGTAGCCGTGGAGTATTGCCTCACCATGTCATTATCATCAATCTTTCCATCATTATTTATATCCAAATATTTTATACCGCCCGGTACTTCTCCCGCCAAATGCGGATAGTTGTCAAGCTCTGCCTGGCTATGAAAAATTCCGTCTGCTTCATATGCAAGAAATGAATTTACCGGATATCCCTCTTTCTTCTGATAGTCGGGAACTCCCGGAGGTTCATCCATATATACAATTTTACTTCTGTTAAAAGTAAAATTACCTCCAACATTATAAGTTATATCACCCAGTTGTTTGCTATGGTTCAACATTAATTCAACACCGGAATTATCCACCTTGCCTAAATTTTCCTGAGGCAACTCAAGAGCGGTATATCCCGGCACTGATTCACTTCTTGTAATCAATATACCTCTTCTTTTTTCATAAAAGTAATCGAAACTCATCGACAAATTGCCATTAAACAGCTCTGCATCAAATCCGGTATTTAATGTTTTAGCCACTTCCCATGTAATATGTGTATTGGGCACATTGGTTATGTCCATTCCGGCATTGTATATGGGAGATTCGCCAAAAATATAGTATGATCCGGTACCATATTTTGTGAGGTATTGATAACTTGGAATTCT
>CAZLZJ010000060.1:0-2401 GCA_964563975.1 uncultured Prolixibacteraceae bacterium | reverse complement strand
CCTACAGATGAGCTTCCATTGACTGCACGTCCGTCTTCCTCACCGGCAAACAGTTCAACTTTACTTGCACTGAAAAGCTCCTTCCGGTAAGCATAAAGGTATGTAAAGTCAGTTTCGCTCTGTTCATAAGCAGCAAAAGCGCTTATATTATGATCTCCAAAGCCCCTGTCATATTGCAAACGGATATGATATAAATTATCATTGGAAACATCATTTCTTTTTGATAATGAAGTATTACCGTTACTCGGATATGTACCTGTTAACTCATCATACTCTCCGGTTTCGGGGTTGTATAAATATAAAGGAACCGGTTTCATATGAGTTGCATTATTTTTTATTGTAAAATCATAAGCAGCATAACCGGTTAATGCCAACCCGTCGGTTAACCAATCCATATTCAGGTTAAAAGATAATTTTGTATGAGCAATTTTATCAATATTTTCATTCCAGCCTATATCAAAACTGTTTATTACAACCGGATTTCCACCTCCTTCTCTTGTCCATCCGGGAAGACCATTTGGATAATATGCATGCTCATAAGGATAGTTAAACCAGCATCTGTGTACTACATTATATGTAGTAATGGGAGGCATTTTTTCATTTTCTAACCTAAGGTTTATATCCATTCCTATATTGATATATTTTTGCACCTGGGCATCAATATTACTTCTCAGCTGATACTGATTGTAGTATCCGTCTTTTGATGAATATTGGCTCTCCTTTCTAAGGTAATCTCCGCTTAAAAAGTACTTAACTGTTTCTGTTCCGCCAGTTGCTGATATATTGTGATGAGTTTCGGGAGCATAATCTCTGAAAGCTTCCCGGTAAAAGTTAGTATTCGGGTGAGTGAGAGGATCAGACCCGGTTTTATACTTTTGAATATCATCGTCACTGTACCTTTTTACCTGCCCGTAATATTCAAGTACTTCATTCTGATAAGTTGCCCATTCCCATGAATTCATCAATTTCGGCACACGGGTCATAGTATTGACACCATAGTTTGAATTGACCTCCAAGGTAAACTGTCCGGTTTTACCTCTCTTGGTTCTAACGATGATAACACCATTTGCAGCCCTTGCTCCATAAATAGCTGCTGAAGCATCTTTCAGCACGCTGACCTCCTCAATATCTTCGGGAGAGAGCTGACCAAAACCGCTGCGCGGCACTCCGTCAATTACAATCAGAGGAGTATTGTTCCCCAATGTATGAGTCCCCCTGATAAGAATTTGAGAGTCCTCTGATCCGGGTGCACCCCCTCTGTCATTTACTATGATACCCGGCATAACACCCTGAAGGCTTTTTATCAAATCTGTAGTACGTATTTGGGTAAGCGCCTCTCCCTTTACATTAGCCACTGATCCGGTAAGCTGACCCTTTTCTTTAGTGCCGTATCCGATTGCAATAACCTCTTCCAATCCGATAGTCTCCTCCTCTAATGCAACATTGATCTGCCTTTGATTACCTACAACAACTTCCTGGGTTTTCATACCCACAAAAGAAAAAACCAAAGTTCCCTCAGGAGTCACTCCCGAAAGTGTGTATTCACCGTTAACATCAGAGATAGTACCTTGTGTGGTGCCTTTTAACACAATGGTCACCCCCGGTAAAGGTTGCCTGTTTTTATCAGTAACTCTGCCTGTAACGGTTTGTTGCTGTTGCAACATATTTGCTTTACGGGAAATGCCGGTTTCACTTTTACCCTGAGAATGAAAAACAGCAATCAAAATGAGCAATACACTTAATCGCACTACTAATAACAACTTCTTAAAGTGTGGGTATACACCCACTGTTTTAAATAATTTTTTCATAATTTTAGTTTTAAGTAATTTAGCAATTTCACTTGCTAATGAACTATTTAAAGAGGGAAAGCCACCACAGTTTCCCTCTTTTCTCTCTTGTCATTGTGTGATTTAGAAATTCACCCTCTACAGCGGTATGCCATAAAAAGGTTAGCTCACACTTTGAATTAACTAAACCTCTTTTTTTACCATAGGCAATATATTTTTAAATTATACTTCTTAACCATACTTATCTCTTTTAAAATTTTAATGCAAACTTAACATATCCACAGACCAGTAACCTGTAAATATTTATGTTCACTCTTTTTTTCCAAATATCAACAAGCTGCTGTACCAGCAAACGGGAGTTATCCATATCCTTCAGATACCAATCTGCACAACAAAATGATAAAAAATGAAATTGGTCAAATAAGCTACTGAAAACGTGCTTATTCTCTTTTTTGATCTTATTGACAATATTTAGGTCAGAATGGTTATTCATTAGTTTCAGCCAAGTTTAGCAACCTTAAAGAAAATAAAACAGAATTACTAAAACAAATAATTTTAGCTGTTAATAATAGATCTTTTTACAAAAAAAGCTCTTTTCTTCATGGATTTTTATA
>CAZLZJ010000059.1:0-13121 GCA_964563975.1 uncultured Prolixibacteraceae bacterium | reverse complement strand
GAATGAAAAAAATCTCCCGGACATATAAAGACCTGCTTGAATTATTTTATCCTTCTTTATGTATAACCTGTGGCGAAAGGCTTGTTTCGCACGAGCAATATATTTGTATGAAATGCTGGCTGGACCTGCCGGTAACCAATTTTCATCTGAATTCTGAAAATAATGTGGCCAGGCTTTTCTGGGGAAGGGTAAATATTGAAAATGCAACTTCTTATTTTTTTTACAGGAAGGGCAGCCGATATCAGAAATTGATACATTTTATCAAATACAGGGGATTGAAAGAGTTGGGTTATGAAGCAGGTATACATTTTGGAAATTTGTTATCGGTGTCAGAAAATTATAAATCGGTTGAAATGGTTGTACCTGTTCCGTTACATCCGAAAAAAGAAAAAAAGAGAGGTTTCAATCAAAGTGAGTGGATTGCCCGGGGAATAGCAGTCAGGTATAACCTTTCCGTGATTGCCGGCAACCTGTATCGCACTGAGTTTAATCCGACTCAAACCAAGAAAGACAGATACGGGAGGTGGCAGAATGTAGAAGGTATTTTTAAAGTATTTGATCCCGGTCTGTTTGAAGGAAAGCATATTCTTCTTGTTGATGATGTGATCACTACAGGATCAACATTAGAAGCATGTGCATCTGCGTTGTTGAAACTTCAGGGAACCAGAGTGAGCATTGCATCTTTGGCAGTCTCTTATTTATAATTATTGTAAAATTACTCTCCCCAGCGGAAGGCAGGTATGGAGAATCCGGCGAGGGTCAGAATACGGTCGACAATCGTATAAGCAAGATCTTCAATATTATTGTGTTTATTGTAAAAGGAGGGAGATGCCGGGCAAATAACTCCTCCGGCAAGGGTTATTGTTTTCATATTTTCAATATGTATCAGATTGTAAGGGCTTTCACGCGGAACAATTATTAATTTTCGTCGTTCTTTAAGCATAACGTCTGCTGCTCTGGTGATAAGATCTTCTGAACTTCCTGAGGCAATGCGGCCAATGGTACCCATAGAACAGGGACAAATTATCATTGTATCATAGGAGCATGATCCTGAGGCAAAAGGGGCATAAAAATCATTTAAATCATATTCATGAAAGGGCTTTACCGGATTAAAAGGTTCATTAAGCTCGTGCATCCAGATATCTTTGGCATTTTTGGAAAAAATAACTCCTGCTTCCTCTATTTGATTTTTTACAGTTAAGAGTTTTTTAAATAACAATTTTGCATAAAGAGAACCGCTTGCGCCGGTAAGGGCGATAATTATTTTTTTTTTCATATTTCAGGAAACCCTTTTTTGCTAATAATTAATATTATAATATAAGGCCAGTGAAATAACATTGTTAAATTGATTGTTAAGCCAATAATAGTTAGTTGCATGTTCGCCCGGATGGCCTCTTATCGGTATTACTGACAGTGCAAAACGAAGGTCAAGTCTTACATTGTCAAGAATATCATATTGAAATCCCAGAAAAGGCTGAAGGTCAAAATTATTAAAAGGGTGCCGATCTTCTTCAGGAAATTCTCCCAGTTCATTAAATTCTTTTCCGTGGATCAGGTATCCGGGAGTAATGCCGGCTAATATAGCTCCCTGTTCATGTGTGCGAAATCCTACAAACAGTGGAATATCAATATAACCAAGTCTCATTATATATTTTTCGGGCTCCGGATCTTTTGGTTTAATTCTTTTACGTGAACCTTTTTGTGAGTATTTGATCTCCATGCCGGCAATTATGGCCGGGGTGATATCGGTCTGAACAAAACCTCCGGCAATAATACCCGGTTTGTTATATCCTTTGAAGCTGTCACCCTCTACCTGAGAAGCATTAAATCCTCCCAGAATACCGCCCTGAAAGCGTTGAGCCTTTGCAACGTATGTAACTGTCAGCAGTGTAAACAGTATCAAAATATTTTTCACTATTGATCTATTTTCAGATTAAACATAGTTGATTTATATAACCCGATTTAAAGAATAAAGTTTAAAGATATATCAAACCTGATAAAAAACCGGTCTTTCATTATAAAAATCAATAAATATTATTTAAGAGAGTAATGATAGCCGAAGAGAAATAAAAGGTGAAATTTTAATAGGTTAAACTCTGCTGTTTTTCTCCATTCAAAATAGTTACATTTGTAGTTGTGATCGACCATAATACCATACAACGTATTTTTGATGCTGCAGATATTACCGAGGTGATCTCTGAATTTGTAACTCTTCGTAAGCGTGGGGTTAATCTGCTTGGATTATGTCCTTTTCATAATGAAAAGACGCCATCATTTACAGTATCACCGGCAAAAGGCATATTTAAATGCTTTGGATGCGGTAAAGGCGGTAATGCTGTCAATTTTATTATGGAACATGAAAGTCTTTCTTATCCGGATGCATTGAAATGGCTTGCCCGGAAATATAATATTGAGGTAGTTGAAGAGGAAGAGAATGAAGAACAGAAGCAATTAAAGGATGACCGGGAAAGTATGATGATTGTTTCCACTTTTGCACATAAATTTTTTATTAAGATGCTTTGGGAGGAAAATGAAGGTCGCACTATCGGGTTGAGTTATTTTAGGGAGAGAGGCTTCAGAGATGATACATTGAAAATTTTCCAGGTCGGTTACTCCCCCGGCGGGAAAGCTCCTTTTACTGAGGATGCTCTTAAACAGGGTTTTAAGATAGAGTTTCTTGAAAAAACCGGATTAACAATAAAGCGTGATGATTGGATTAGGGACAGATTTGCGGGCAGGATAATTTTTCCGATACATAATCTTTCAGGTCGTGTAATTGCATTTGGAGGCAGGACCCTGAAAAAAGATGCCCAGGAAGCAAAATATTTAAACTCTCCGGAGTCGGAAATTTATCATAAAAGCAGTGTTTTATTTGGATTATTTCATGCTAAACGGGAAATTTCAAAATCTTCCAAATGTTTTTTAGTAGAGGGTTATACTGATGTGTTATCAATGTATCAGGCAGGTATTTTTAATGTGGTTGCATCATCCGGTACGGCACTTACAGTTGAGCAGATAAGACTTATTAAAAGATTTACACAAAATATAACCATTATTTATGATGGTGACGAAGCAGGGATAAGGGCATCAATAAGGGGAATTGACCTTATATTGGAGGAAGGTATGAATGTTAAAGTGTTATTGCTGCCCCAAGGTGAGGATCCTGATTCTTTTGCCAGGAAAAAAGGAGCCGGTGGTTTTCAGGAATATATTATTTCGAATGAAACGGATTTTATACGTTTTAAAACTAATTTGCTGACAAAAAATGTTGAAAATGATCCTGTTGCCAAAGCAAAGCTTATTGCCGATATTATCAGGTCTGTAGCTGTGATCCCCGATACTATTACCAGATCGGTTTATATAAAAGAGTGCAGTTCGTTGCTTGGGGTAGGTGAAGATATTCTTTATACCGAGGTACGTAAACAGAAGCGCAAAAAGTTTGAAACTTTAAAGAAAAATGAACAATCCCTGTTAAATAGAGCAGAATCGAAAAGTAGAAAGCAAACTATTACAGCAAATCTGGGAGAAGAGGAATTTTTGACAGAAGAGCTTGAGTTTCTTAGATATTTATTAAAATATTGTAATACTGTTCTTTTTGAAGCGGAAGATGAAAAGGGAGGTGAAATGCTGAAAATAAGTGTCGGACAGTATATGATCGGGGAACTTGAAAATGATGACCTGGTTTCTGAGAATGAATTATTCAGGAAGTTTTTTTATGATGTCAGGGACAATATGGATAAACCTGGTTTCAATTCATGGAAATTTTTTATTTTTCATCATGATTCCAAAGTTAGCAGTTTGGCAACAGATCTTCTTACTGAAAAGTTCATTGAGAGCAAGAGATGGGCAAAAGCCGGAGCATATTCAGAAAAAGAGGAAGACATTCTTGATTTTTTAATCCCAAGAATAATAAATGAATATAAACTCAGAAAAGTCAAGATAATGCTTTCCGGTATAGAGCTATCAATTTCAACAGCCTCACAAGAAAATGATTTTCAAAAAGTTACAGAAGAACAGACTAAATATATGAATCTTAAAAAGGTGGAAAAATATTTATCGGATAAATTAGGGAACAGGGCAATTATTTAATATGAGAACAGTAGTTATGAAAAGCAGATCCAAAATTCATGACCCTGCTATAGGGTAGTGTCGATAGATAATTTACTATATGTAGTACCGGAATGGTTAGTTAATAATATTTATTTTATGATTTTTGTTACAGGAGGTACCGGACTAATTGGATCACATCTTTTGTTGGAGCTTGTTTCTGCAGGTAAAGAGGTCAGGGTATTGAGAAGGGAGAAGAGTGATATAGAACAGGTAAAAAAGCTGTTTTCTTTTTACTCTGATGATCCGGAAGGGCTTTTCGGCAAAATTAACTGGGTAACAGGCGATTTGCTTGATTACTTTACATTAGAAAAATATCTTGAAGGGGTAAATGAGGTATATCATTGTGCAGCTACTGTCTCTTTTGATTCCGGCAGGCGGGCAGAGATGATAGCCGATAATGTGGAAGGTACTGCTAATATTGTTAATGCATCTCTTAAAAACGGAGTTCACCGGATTTGTCATGTTAGTTCTGTTGCCGCACTCGGGAATGCCGGGAAAGGCCGGACAGTTGATGAATTAACGAATTGGGTTCCATCTAAAAAAGTTTCAGGGTACTCTGAAAGTAAATTTTTTTCTGAAATGGAAGTTTGGCGGGGTATTGAAGAAGGGCTGGATGCTGTTATTGTAAATCCTTCAATTGTGCTGGGTGCCGGAAAATTGAATTCGGGAAGCTCTCAGTTTTTTAAATTAGTTTGGGATGGTTTGAAGTTTTATACTAAGGGCGTAACCGGATTTGTTGACGTTAAGGATGTTGTTAAAGCAATGGTTATGCTGATGTCGGATCCAGATTTTTCCAGATACAAAAACCAACGCTATTTATTGAATTCCGGGAATCTGAGTTATCAGGAATTATTTAACCGGATAGCCGATTTTTATGAAAAACCAAGGCCAAAATATTTTGCCACTCCATTTTTTCTTAATCTGTTATGCAGAGTATCGGTATTGATTAAACCGATTTATAAAAAATTGCCTGCAATAACATTTGAAACAGCAGCAGCTGCAAATTCCACAAATTTATACGATGGGAGTAAAATTGTTCGTTTAATGAATTTTAAATATACCCCTTTAACAATCTCAATCAGGCATGTTGCAGACTATTATCTCACGGTAAAGGAATGATTTTGTCTGATATATTTATGCATGAAATATCAGCAGCGGTGTTTGACTGTGAAAAACCATTTTACGAGCTACGCTGGGATTAAAAAGCCGTGAGATAAGGTTCCTTCGGTGGGTGGTAAGTGAGATAACATCAATACTTTCATCTTTTATAAATTTGTCAAGAGTTTTTAACAAATCATCACCTTGTAAAAGACGACAGTCGAAATCTTTTTCAGCATATCTGCTTTTTAAAAGCTCTTTCATTCCTTCCAGCCTTGCTTTGTCCCATTCAGAACACTCATCTTTGGCAACATGAACACAAAATACTTTAATGGCAAGAGGTTTTAGAATCCGCACAAGTTTTTCGATTGCAATGAAGTCTTTTTCACCAAAATTTGTTGCATACAGAATTTTTTTAAATTCATTTAATTTTCTTTCATGGTATTTTTCAGGAACTACTAAAACCGGAACCTTAGCATTGTATATTACATCAGCGGTAATGCTGCCTACAGTTGATTCATTACCCCCGCCTGTCCCCATAACAATAAGCATAGAGTTATTTTCATGGGCGTAGGTCAGAATATCTTCATCTGCATAACCCGGTTTAATTATAAATTCACTTTTAACATTTTTCCACTCCTCTTTGTCTATTTCAGCTGATAACTTTCTTATGAATTTTTTAAAATTATCATTTGCATTTTTTTCCGCATTGTCCATTCTTGCAAGAAGTGTTGAATCATAAACATAAACATCTGCATAAGGAACCGAATGGATAAGAGGATTTATATAACAGTGCATAAAAACCAGTTTAGCTTTTAGATGGGAGGCGATATTAAATGCCAGTTTGCAGGTTTTCAGAGTTTGGCCTGAAAAATCTACCGGAACAAGAATATGTTCATTTTGTTTATCGCCGGTTTTTAATGTTTCCTCTTTTTTTCCAAGGAAATCTTCAAGTACCGGTATGGCATCCTTTACATCTCTGTCCTGAACTTGTACTTTAACAGATGTTGCACCTTCATCAAGCAGGTTAATTTCTTCCAGAGCAGATTCTATTTTTTGCTCCTCTAAGCGCATTTTTAATATTTTCGCCTTAGAGAATGGCAATACTATTATTGTAACTAATTTTTTTTCCATGGCTTTCAGATTTTAATTGAACATTGCCCTTCATGATATTTATTCGTGATAAGAAAAAAAGAAGTTACAAAAAGATTAAAATAATTGCAAGAACAGTTTACTGAAACTTATAATTAAGTTTGAAATCTATAACCCGAACCTGTTTTTAATTATATCAATAAAATCAAGTTTTTCCCATGTGAACAGTTCAACTTCTTTTATGACAGGCGAAGGTTCATAAACAGACTCAAATTTTTTAGCTATTGTAACCGGCTGTCTTCCCATATGTCCGTATGCAGCAGTATTCAAATATATAGGATTTCTGAGTTTCAGTCTTTGTTCAATTGCTGCAGGCCGCAGGTCAAAGATATCTTCTATTTTTAAAGCGATTTCACTATCAGTTAATTGAATATTTTTGCGGCCGTAAGAATTTACATAAACCCCAACAGGACGAGCTATTCCAATGGCATAGGCAAGCTGTACAAGAATTTCATCTGCCACTCCTGCAGCTACAAGATTTTTAGCAATATGGCGTGCGGAATAGGCAGCTGACCGGTCAACTTTGGAAGGGTCTTTCCCTGAGAATGCACCTCCTCCGTGTGCTCCCCTTCCGCCATAGGTGTCTACAATAATTTTTCTGCCTGTTAATCCGGTGTCACCGTGCGGACCGCCAATAACAAACTTACCGGTTGGGTTAACATGGTAAATTATATCATCATGAAAGAGAGCCCGGGTCTTTTCAGGAAGGTTTGCCTTAACGCGGGGAATCAGAATATTGATAACATCCTCTTTTATTTTTGCCAGCATAGATTCATCTGAATCGAACTCGTCATGCTGTGTGGACACTACAATTGTATGTATTTTTTGCGGAATGTTATTATCCGAATACTCGGCTGTAACCTGTGATTTGGAATCAGGCCTCAGATATGTCATATATTTTCCTTCACGCCTTATTTTAGCAAGTTCCTGCAAAATATTATGTGCAAGTTCCAGAGTTAAAGGCATATAGTTATCTGTATCTTTACATGCATAACCAAATACCATTCCCTGGTCGCCTGCTCCTTGTTCATTTTTGTTATATTTTTCAACACCCCTGTTGATATCCGGACTCTGTTCATGAATTGCCACCAAAACACCACAAGAGTCACCTTCGAAACGGTATGCGCTTTTTGTATACCCTATTTTATTTATAATCCGTCTGGTTACCTCCTGAACATCAATATATGTTTTTGATTTAACCTCGCCCGCAACTACTACCTGCCCGGTAGTTACCAATGTTTCTATTGCTACCTTGGATTCACTGTCAAATGCCAGGAACTCATCCAGCAAGGCATCTGAGATTTGATCAGATACTTTATCCGGATGGCCTTCAGAAACTGATTCGCTTGTAAATAAATAACTCATGATTTCAATTTAAAAGCTGAAAAATAATTTATATTCAGCAATGTTTAACATCTTATTTATTGCTGCGTGATATTAGTAACCGGATGATTTTAAAAAAGATATGATTGCTTTAGCATTTTTTCATGTGGTTGCAATCAATCTCAAATCTTTCCACGTAGCGGCAGCAAACTTACTACTCTTTCGATAAATAAAAAAGTGTATTCAGTAAAATTTTCAATTATTTTTCAGGGTCAGATTGCGAAATATATTTTCCAGATTTTGTTGTTTTTCGCTAAGTGTAAGTAGTATAAGGTTATTTTCAACTGCAAAATTAAAGACTACTTCACGTAAATCATAATTGCCATTTGATTCAAGATTCCATAATCCATCAGAAAAACAGGCATTTTTTACTCCTTTCAAGGCTAATATCTGTTCCCGGCCGACTATTTTATTAAAACCTGCAATGATAGTTTGGGCAATATTTAAATTACCCGATTTAAGTTCGTGAATTGAACCGTCAGCTATGAGCCTGCCTTTATCAATGATCATGGCCCTGTTACATACAGCTTCAACTTCCTGCATGATATGGGTAGATATAATCACTGTTTTTTCTTTGCTTAATTTTTTTATAAGTTCTCTGATTTCCTGAAGCTGGTTAGGATCCAAACCGGTAGTTGGTTCGTCAAGAATAAGTACCGGCGGATCATGAATAAGCGCTTGCGCCAGTCCTACCCGTTGCCGGAATCCTTTCGACAACATACCTATTTTTTTATGTTTTTCAGGTTCAAGCCCTGTTAGTTCTATTATATTTTTAATTTTTTGTTTTCTATTTGTTAATTTTGAGAGCCCGGCAGCCAGAGATAAGTGCTCTTTTACATAAAGATCAGTATAAAGAGGATTATGTTCGGGGAGATAACCAATAAATTGCCTTATTCCGGTACTGGCAACATCAACTTTACAGTTGCCGATGCTAACCTCTCCTGAATCTGCAGGCAGAAAGCCGGTCAATATTCTCATCAATGTTGATTTTCCTGCACCATTTGGACCTAAGAGCCCAACCAGCTCACCTTCATTGATTGAAAAACTGATATCGTCAAGCACTTTTTGTTTTTCAAACTTTTTTACAATATTTCTTATTGTTATATTCATACGTAAATTAACTATTTTTAAAGGTATAGTATAGCTTGCTTGCATATGTTTTAATAATTCTCATGGGAGTTAATATTTTACATGCTCGTTTCATAGTGTAAAAACAAAAATAATTGAATCTTTTTATATTCAAATCAATAAAGTAACTTTGTGGATTAGTTTAAGAGAATATATTACATGAAGGATCATCATTTTTATTATATCAGGGATTTAACCCGTTATGAACGTCAAAAAACCTGGAAGGTTAATATAGGCGGCGTGTTTGTTGGTGGTGACAATCCTGTGCGGATTCAGTCGATGACCGACACATTAACAATGGATACTGAAGCAACCGTTGAGCAGGTAATAGCCTTGGCTAAGGCAGGAGCTGATTATGTCAGAATTACTGTTAAGGGGAAGAATGATGTGCAAAATCTCAAGAATATTTCTGAGATGTTACGGAAAAGAGGTTTTGAGATACCTTTAATTGCAGATATACATTTTAATCCTAAATTGGCAGAGATGGCTGCAAAGTATGTGGATAAAGTGAGAATAAATCCCGGTAATTTTTATGACAAAATGGCTACTTTTCAAAGCAGAATATTTTCTGATGAAGAGTATAAAGAGGAGTTGCAGAAAATAGAAAAACAGTTTATTCCTTTTTTGGAAGTGTTAAAAAAAACGAACACTGCCTTAAGAATAGGTGCAAATCACGGATCTCTTTCAGATAGGGTGATGAGTCGTTTCGGTAATACTCCTTCAGGAATGGCTGAATCAGTATTGGAGTTTCTTCGTATTTGTAAAAAGGTTGATTTTTTTGATGTAGTTGTTTCAATTAAATCCAGCAATACACGTATGATGGTTTATGCCGTCAGGCTTTTAAATTATAAAATGCGGCTTGAGGATTTAATGTATCCTATTCATCTTGGAGTCACCGAAGCCGGAGAAGGGGAAGAAGGACGTATAAAGTCGGCAACAGGTATTGGTGCATTACTGGCAGATGGTATTGGTGACACTGTCAGGGTTTCTTTAACTGAGAATCCGGTGAATGAGATTCCAATTGCCATAAAACTTGTTAACCACTTTAAATCATATATTAATCATCAGCCAATATCAGCACCGTTATTTGCTCAGACCAATCCATTTGAGTATGAAAGAAGATCAACCAGGCAGGTATTGAATATGGGAGGAGAAGAGTTACCGGTTGTTGTGGCTGACCTTGGTGAACACACTTTACATGAGATATTGCCAATTCGCGGGAAGCTGATACCCGACTTTTTTCTTTCCGGAAATAAAATATTGGATGCCAGCGGAGAAAATTATCCGGTTATGTCTCTTGCAGAGTATCTTTTTGAGAGTACAAGGTGGGGAAGGATGAAGTTCATTCGCACCAATAAAATGGAATTTGACCGGTTTATGGAAAATAATCCGGAAATTATAATGAAGTTGAAGCAGACAAGAAAAACTGTACTTATACTTGAGAGCCTGAATAAAAATCCTCTTGCTGAATTACGTGCTTTTTTTATGACACTTGAAACTCATATCTGGAAAGTACCGGTTATCCTTTATCGTAAATATAATGAATCCGGCAGGGAAGATTTACTTATTAAAGCATCATCAGATCTGGGGGGCCTTCTTATAGACGGATATGGCGATGGCATTTGTATTGCCAATGAAAGTGATAAGATTACTTTTACAGAGCTTAAAGACATAAGCTTTAAATTATTGCAGGCCAGTCGTATGCGTATGAGTCATGTAGAGTTTATCTCTTGTCCAGGTTGCGGGAGGGCACTTTTTGACCTCCAGGAGACAACATTGAAAGTAAAGGAACATTTTAAACATCTTAATCATTTGAAAATAGGTATTATGGGATGTGTTGTTAATGGTCCGGGAGAGATGGGAGATGCAGATTACGGGTTTGTTGGTGCAGGAAAAGATAAAGTAAATCTTTATAAAGGATTAAAACCGGTTAAGAAACATATTTTATTTAAAGATGCGGTTGATGAACTTGAACAACTGATCAGGGAGAATGGCGACTGGGTTGAACCTGAAAATTGACTTTCTGCATTATGCCGAAAGTACACCGGAAGCCGGCTTCACCTTTACGGCATTCATAAAAGGCAGATGTAAGCAAGCTATACTATACTTTTAAAAATAAACAATTTTAATAGTATGAATTATGGTTTAACAATAAATTTTAAACTGATGAGCTTAAGGTTACTGATTTTCCTAACAATAATAACTTTTAACATGGGATGCACACAGGTTAATCCTCTATTAAAGGAGTTTGACACTCTTCATCAAACTGCTCCTTTTTCCGAAATAAAAGATGAACATCATCTTCCTGCATTAATTGAAGCAATTAAAAAAGGGGAGGCAGAGATAAGGGCAATTACAAAAAATATTGAAAAACCTTCTTTTGAGAATACAATTGTTGCTCTTGAAAAATCGGGACGGCTAATCAGCAGGACAGCAGGAATATTTTTTAATTTGCTCAGCGCTGAAACTAATGATGAACTTCAGAAAATTGCTCAGGAGGTCTCCCCAATTTTGACTAAATATCAAAATGATATTACTTTAAATCCTATTTTGTTTGAAAGGATAAAAAGTGTTTATCAACAAAAAGATCAGTTGAAACTTACAGCCGAACAATATACATTATTGGAAAATACTTACTTAGGGTTCGTAAGGCAGGGAGCCGGTCTTTCTGAGGCTGACAAAGTCAGATTCAGGGAAATAAGTACAGAATTATCAAAGCTTACATTGCAGTTTAACAATAATGTATTGAAAGAGACCAATAACTATGAGCTGCATATTACCGATAAGGGAAAAGTTACAGGGTTGCCTGAAGGTTCACTTGAAGCTGCATCAGCAAAGGCTAAAGAGAAAAACAAAGAGGGCTGGATATTTGATATTACAATGCCCGGTTATATTCCTTTTATGAAATATGCAGACAATCGTGATTTGCGTAAAGAACTCTATATGGCATATTCGTCCAAATCATTTAAAGGAAATGAATATGATAACAGGGAAAATGTACGTAAGATTATCAATTTACGGCTTGAAATGGCAAACCTGTTAGGTTATTCTGATTATGCAAGTTATATTTTAGAACGTCGTATGGCAGCTAATTCTGAAGGTGTTTACAAATTGCTGGATGACCTTTACACAGCTTCGTATAATGTAGCACTTAAAGAAAAAGATGAAATTGAAAAATTTGCCAAAAAATCAGGATTTAAAGATGAGATTATGCCCTGGGACTGGAATTATTATGGTGAAAAGCTGAAAATTGAAAAATATGATCTTGATGATGAAGTGCTTAAGCCATATTTTGAATTAAATAAGGTTGTGGAAGGTGTATTTGGCCTTGCTACCGATCTTTTTGGCATTACATTTAAAGTTAACCGTGATATCGAAGTTTACCATCCTGAGGTTATTCCCTATGAAGTTTATGATCAGGATGAAAAATTTCTGGCAGTTCTTTATACAGATTTTCATCCCCGTCCGGGCAAGCAAGGCGGAGCATGGATGAATGATTTTAAAGGTCAGTGGAAAGATGAAGGCATTGATTCGCGACCACATGTTACAATTGTAATGAATTTCACTAAGCCAACTGAAACAAAACCTGCGCTTTTAACCTTTAGCGAAGTTGAAACTTTTATGCATGAATTTGGACATGCTCTTCATGGAATGCTTGCTGACGTAAATTATGCAAGTATTTCAGGTACAAATGTATACCGTGATTTTGTTGAGTTGCCTTCTCAAATAATGGAAAATTGGGCCGTGGAAAAAGAGTTTTTGGATCGTTTTGCGGAGCATTATCAAACGGGAGAGAAAATACCTGAAAGTTTAGTGAATAAAATTAAGGAATCACAAAATTATTTAGCCGGGTATCTTTCATTAAGGCAGCTTAGTTTCGGGTATTTAGATATGGCATGGCATACCCTCAATAAACCTTTTAATGGAGATGTGAAAGAGTTTGAAGAGGATGCGTGGGAAAAAACGCGTATATTTCCGGTGATTGAAGAGGTATGTATGAGCACCCAGTTCGGACATCTGTTTGCAGGTGGTTATGCTGCAGGGTATTATGGATATAAATGGGCTGAAGTTCTTGATGCGGATGCGTTTAGCCTGTTTAAAGAAAAAGGATTGTTTAACAGGGAGGTGGCATCTTCTTTTCGTAAAAATATACTTGAAAAGGGGGGTACTGAAAATCCGATGATTCTTTATAAAAGGTTCAGGGGGCATGAGCCTGCTGTTGATGCTTTGCTGGAGCGCAGCGGATTGAA
>CAZLZJ010000058.1:0-13450 GCA_964563975.1 uncultured Prolixibacteraceae bacterium | reverse complement strand
TTATTGTAAAAACATAGTTTAAGTTTGAATTCGGGTCTCCAATTTATGAATAATTTTTGTAATAAGCTCTTTATTAAAACATTTTTATAATTTTACCGATCCTAAATCTCTTCATAAAAAATTATGCAAAAATCTCTTATCGTCTCTCCCCAGGCTGAACCGGCAGAAGTAGCGCTTAATATTCTTAAAGCCGGCGGTAATGCATTCGATGCTGCAATTGCCGGCGCCATAACCCAGGGAGTTGTTGATCCCCACAGATCCGGAATTGGCGGCTTTGGGGCTGCAATAATTTATTCAGTCAAAAACAACAAAGTATATTGTGTCAATTTCTTTGGTCGTGTTGGCAGCAAGGCTGAACCGGGTATGTGGAACGACATTTATGAGGGAGCTGCTCCCGATGGTTTTGGATATATCCTTAAAGGAAAAGAAAATGATGTAGGATATAAAAGTATAACTATTCCGGGTACAGTTGCCGGCTTTGGCGAAATACACAAGCGTTTTGGAAAGATGCAATGGAAAGACCTTTTCAAAGAAGCTATCGGTATAGCCGAAGAAGGATTTATTGTCAGCCCGGGTATGGCAAATTTCTGGAGAAGGCCGGGTCTCTTCGGCCGTGTATCAACAAAAGACAGGTTGGGACATACCCCGGATGGCAGTAATATTTGGCTTCCGGATGGAGAACCATATAAAGCAGGCGACAGGCCAAAGCAACAGGAACTGGCAAATACATATAAACAAATTGCCGAAGCAGGCCCTGATGATTTTTACAAAGGAGAACTGGCTAAGCAAATAATCAATGATTTTAATGAAAATGGGGCATTGATTACAAACAATGACTTGAAAAGCTATAAATGCGACTGGCTTGATCCCATAAAAGGCAACTTCCTTGGACATGAGGTTTTATCAACGCCCCTTCCGGGCGGAGGCCTTGCCTTACTTCAAACTTTAAAATTATCAGTACTAACGGATATATTTAAATATCAATTAAATAGTGCCGGGTATGTAAATACATTTGCCAAGATTTTCAGCTCTGTCCAAAAAGATCGTATGAGCTTTCATTCTGATCCAAAATATACTACCCCGGAAATAGAAAAACTTCTTAATGATCAATATTTAAAATCGATCATCAACAATTCAGATAATAAATATACCCTTGAACCAAAAAACACTACGGTAATAGTTACATCCGATCAGGAAGGAAACGCTATTGCCCTCTGCCATTCACTGGGTTATGGAAGCGGAGTATATACAAAAAACCTGGGGTTTATGTATAACAACTGCATGAGCGGTTTTGATCCGCTGCCAAACAATCCCAATTCAATTGCTCCCGGAAAGGCAAGAAGCACAGCAATCGCTCAAACAATTGTCCTCAAAAATGGCAAACCAAAATTAATTCTCGGGTCTCCGGGAGGATCACATATTACAGCCGGGCTTGCTCAAGCAATAATTAATTATTTCCATTTTAAAATGGACCTGCAGGATGCTGTCTGCAGACCACGGTTTGATGCCTACAAAGATACACTGCTCTTAGAATCCCGTATGCCATATACTCTGGAAAATGAACTTTCAGACAGATGGAAAATATTGAGAAGCCCTTCGCCATTTGGAGTGGTGGGCAGAATTTATGCAATTGCATTTACCGGAAACGGCCCTAAGCCGGGTTACGATCCGGGAGAAGCAGCTACAGCATCAGAACTGCTTCAAAAAACTCACTTTAGTAATCAGCCGGTCCTCTCTATGCCTTTGGTTTAAGGCATAATCGCACTGATTTCTGTTAAATACTATATAGATAAATGATAAAGGTTGATATTCCCACGAAAAGCGGGCATTCAAATTATAAAGATCATTTTCTGAATTCTTCTGAATAAAAGAACTTAACTGCACCCTGGCATTAAGCGCTAACCGGGCTTCAATACTATATAGATCTACAGTTTTGCCCGTTTTATCGATACCTACGTCATTAAAAATATTTCTGTTAAACTGACCGCCAACAGAAATATGAGGAATAGGTGCGTAAAGAACATTGATGTCACCAGTAGTCAGGCGACCGTCAAAGTAGTCACCCCAGTTAAGCGAACCAAATACTTTAAATTTATTTGCCGGATCGGTACTGCCTAAAATTGTATGCTGAATATATTTATAATCTCCTGAAGCTATGGAAACTCCAAGAGGAGAAAAAACCTCCGGCAGATGCTGAAAAATATCATTTAATCCATACCCGAGATAACCGGCATTATGGAAATTAAAATATATCGGATAAAATATCAGTTGCCTTTCAATTAATTTACCGGTTGAAGCTTCATGAAAGATCTGCGCATCTATACCGGGATCAAACGACCGTATCCACTTTTTCAAAGGGAGCTTGTCGCCCCGGTAATAATATATTACTCCGGGAGTTGTACCTATAACATTACTGCGTGAAACAAAACCCATCTCCGGATTGAAGTCTCTTGTAACCAATGACTCTGTCCACCATATTTTCCATTTATTTGTAGCATAATTGTATTGGGCTACGCCTGAAACACCTTGCTTACCGGAATTGGTGGAGCCGGAATAACTTATCATACTGATAAGCGAATGCACTCCGTTAAAACGAAAAAACATATCGGTTGTGCCGGTGATATTAGAACCTCCGGGTTGATTTTTAACTGTTAACAAACCTCCGATTCTATTCTGTTTACCCAAATTTTGAGAAAATCTTCCTACAAAAAAATTGGTGTGAGATGTTATGCTGTCACCTTGCTGCCTGATAAGAATGGCACCATAATTTTGCTTAAACGATCTATGGACAAACCTCCCTCCTGCAACAATGGGAATTGGCTCTCCATTGTCATTCAAACCTATTCTCCTGCTGAAAAAGGGCTGCATCTGCATAGGTCCTCCGGTTCTGCCGGCACTCCTCACATACCCAAGATTAACATTAATCCCAAAAAGAGAAGCATTCTCTAAAAAAAACTGCCTGCGTTCAGGATAAAAAACATTAAATCTTGTTGTATTATTCACTTTACGGTCCACATCAGCCTGTGCAAAATCGGTGTTATAGGTCAAATCAAGTACATTATTCGGGTTGATAACCCATTTCAGCTCGCCTCCTGCTTTTAATGAACTCTTCTCCTTTTCCCTTAAAAGGTCCGGCCCCTCATAACCATCAAAATAAGCAAGTGTATAAGGCTTAATGCTGATATTTGTTTTGGGTGGCGGAGGTTTAAGATTCTCCAATATACCCGCATAGTCCATTCTTGAAGCACTATATGTCATGGGAAAGGGAGATAAACCCGACAACTCATTGGTCATTCTGCGATTCCTGTAAACCTGAAACCCCCAGCTTTGTATTGAATCGCTTGTTTTTGGATACCGCAGGGTCTTCCATGGTATAGCCACTTCAGAAACCCAATTGCTATCGCTCCTGGTTGCATTCGTACGCCATAACCCATCCCAGTCGATATCATAGTACATAGCATCAAATGCCAGATAATCTCTTTGTGCCCCGTAAGGATTCACAACAAAGCTCATTGCATTTCTTTTATCATTAAAGCAGTCAAAACCCAGATTCACCAGGTCATGCTCCATATGATCAAAATCACGCCTGAAATCAGTTGCCCGAAGTGCTTTTTTACCCAAAGAATCAGAACAGACAATACCTATGTACAAAAAATTATCATTATAAAGAACTTTTACCGAAGTATTAAAATTTGCGGGTCCCCCCTGAACAGGCTGTACCTGTGTAAAACGGGGAGAAGGTTTTGCGAGATTCCACTCAGGCTCATCTAAAACTCCGTCAATTTTTAAATTCCTGCTGATCTCTACAGCCTCAATAACTCTTTTTTCAACTGAATCAGGAGGAAAAACTTTTAAATCCTGTGCCCCGGCAACGGAGGCCAATAATAAAAAAACAATAATTACAAGTCTCATAAGCAAATTTAATAAGGCTTCAAGTTTAAATTTCAATCTCAGCAAATATATCTCTTCAATTCAACTTTCTCAAATAGTTGTTACATTTTTATTTTATTAAAAAAAATCTTTAAATTAATGTAAAAACCAATAGAATAAGGGCGGCTTGTTAAACCAAATTAAAATAATGACGTCAAATATATAAAATTCAAATAAAAAGAATGCTAAATTTGAGCCCTGAAAAAAGCAAGGATTTTTAAAGTTTTTAAAAACCTGCCGGCAAAATAATTGTTTCATTTATATAAGAACTTGTTACTAAGAACTCTTGTTATGAGAAAAAAAATAATATTTACTTCTGTCATACTTATACTTTTATCAGCCGCTGCATTTATCATTTTTTCAGGAACGAGCAATAAAAAAGTATATATTGCCTCCTCTGTGCAAAGAGGTCCCTTTGAGGTATTGGTCTACTCCAGCGGACAATTAGAAGCTCAAAGTTCGGAAAATATCGTAGTACCTGAAATTTTACGTAACAGGAATGTCAGAATTTATGAAATTAAAATAACCGACCTGATTGAAGAAGGAACCGTTGTCGATTCAGGCGATTATGTTGCATCTCTCGATCATAAAACTGTTGAAGAAGTTCTTGTCAATGCACAGGAAGACCTTGAACAGGCACTTAACAATTTTGATGATGCTAAAATGGATTCTAATCTTACTCTGAGTAATTACCGTGATATAATTGTAAATGCAAAAGAGGAGGTAGAAGAGATGCAGATTATCTTGGATGAGTCTGTTTATGAATCGCCGGCAGTTATCAGAAAGGCAGAAATGGATCTCGAAAAAGCAAAAAGAAAACTCAAGCAGGAAACAAGTGCTTATGTTCTCAGGGAAAGGCAGGCTGTTTCAAAGGTGGAAAGAAGTTATATGGAGCTTAAACTGAGACAGGAAAGAGTTGACCTGCTTCTTCAGGTATATAACTCATTAAAAATAAAAGCCCCGAAATCGGGAATGGTTATTTATGGAAGAGACCGAACCCGTGAAAAAATAAAAGTAGGTTCAACCGTTAGCCCCTGGATGCCCATAATTGCAACTCTCCCTGATCTTTCTTCAATGCACTCTCTTACTTATGTAAATGAAATTGATATCTCAAAAGTTAAAACAAATCAGAAAGTAAGTATCGGTATTGATGCCCTTCCCGAAAAAGTACTCGACGGTGAAGTTATTTCCGTGGCCAATATAGGCCAGCCAATGCCAAAAAGTGATGCAAAAGTATTTGAAGTTAAAATAAAGGTTAAGGGTGATGTCAGCGACCTGAAACCTGCAATGACAACAAGCAATATAATTCAAACAGATCTTTTTAAAGACACACTGTTCATTGCTTCTGAAACTGTATTTAAAAATGATTCTCTTCAATATGTTTTTCTGGACTTAAATGGAGTTATCTCTAAACAAATTGTTGATCTGGGTGAAGAAAATGAAAACTTTGTCTTAATCAGAAAAGGATTAAACGAAAATGATAAAATATTATTCAGTCCCCCGGAAAATGAAGAAGATCTGGCTTTTCAGGGCATGGACATTTATAAGGAGATAAAGGAGCGTAAATTAAAAGAGGAAAAAGAGTCAAAAAAATCAGAAAATGGAAATCTTATCTCCTCTAAAACCAATATTTCCGGAGGCGAATCCTCAAAAAACTGATTCCATGACAGGTTCAATAGAAAGATATAAATACAATGTTTCCAGCGGTATAGAAGCAATCTTAGCCAATAGGGTTAAATCTTTCCTGACAGCATTGGGAATTATTTTCGGAGTAGCGGCTGTTATCAGTATGCTTGCAATCGGAAACGGAGCTGAACAGGAGATTCTTGAACAGATCAAAATGGTAGGTGTTAACAATATTATAGTAACGCCTACCGAAAATGTTGTTAACGCTGATCAGGACAAATCATCTGCAGATGATGAAGCACAGATAACTTCAAAAAAGTTTTCCAGAGGATTGACACTTCTGGATGCTAATGCTATAACTGAGGTGTTGCCTACGGTGCATAAAGTTTGCCCGGTTATAAGCTTCAACTATTCAGCCATATTAAACGGTAAAAGCAAGCCGGTGGTACTTGAAGGGATCAACAATTATTATTTCGAACTTTTCAACATATCTCTTCAGGAAGGAAACTTTTTCAATGAAAATCAGATTGAAAATGGTTATCCGGTCTGTATCATCGGCGATAATATAGATAATGTCTTTTTCAACCACGAAGACCCGATAGGCAAATATATTAAATGCGGGCAGGTCTGGCTACAGGTAATAGGCGTTATTGAGCGCAGAGACTTTACAGCTTCAGCCTCAGATGAACTGGGAATCAGCAGTACGGATAATAAAATATTTATTCCTGCTAAAACAATGACCATGAGGTTTAAAAATCGTTCTTTATTAAGAGCTGATGAAATTGCACAGGCAGCTGCATCAGGAGGAAGCAGCAAAAAGGAAAATATAAACCAGCTTGACAAAATAATTGTGCAGGTTGATGAAACAGAATATCTGAGTTCAACTGCAGAAATAATAACAAGAATGTTGGTTAGAAGACATAACGGGCTTTATGATTTTGAAGTAACAATTCCCGAGCTGTTGCTGAAACAGCAGCAAAGGACTAAAAATATTTTTAATATCGTGCTGGGTGTAATAGCAGGAATTTCATTGATAGTTGGAGGAATTGGTATCATGAATATAATGCTTGCTTCAGTTATGGAACGAATTCGGGAAATCGGGCTGCGACAGGCTATCGGCGCATCAAGAAAAGATATTATAGTGCAATTTTTATCTGAATCGACCCTGATAAGTATTACCGGAGGAATATTGGGAATATTTCTGGGTGTGGCACTATCAAGAATCATTATGGTTATGTTTGATATAAAAACCATAATCTCTGCCTTTTCTATCCTGATCTCTTTTGGTGTTTCAGTTTTAATAGGGATCACTTTTGGATATATCCCCGCAAAAAGAGCCTCAGATCAAGATCCGGTTGATTCGCTTCGTAACTAATTTAAAATTAAAATTATGAAGGTCAAATATATAATCTTTTTAATTGCTTTAACAACAGTTTTTACAGCAAATAGCCAGGAAATAAAAAAGTTTACACTTGAAGATGTTATTAGCATTGCTTCCAAACAATCGCTCGATGCATTCAGAAATAAAAATATGTACCTTGCCAGTTTTTGGGAATACAGATATTTCAAGGCAGACAGGCTCCCGACATTGAATCTTGAAGCTACACCATTCAATTTTAACCGCTCCATGCAGAAAGTCTACAACTATGACGAAAACAGAGATGAATATAAATCAAGGGAAGACATGAGTTCAGAAATAGCCGTTCTGCTTAATCAAAATGTGGGCCTGACGGGCGGTCGTATTTTTGCCCGCTCGGAACTGAATATGTCTGAAAAATTGGGGGTAGACAGAATTTCATCATATTCTTCAACTCCCTTCAGCCTTGGTTATTCACAAAATATTAACGGTTATAACAACTTAAAATGGACAGCAAAAATAGAACCCCTGAAATTTGAAAAAGCCAAAAAAGATTTTATCCAGTCAAAAGAAGAGTTGGCTATTAAAGCAACAAGACGTTTCTTTGACCTGGTTGATGCACAAATCGAAGTTAATATTGCAACCACTAATTTAGCTAATGCAGATACACTTTATAAAATAGGAACCGGGAGATTTCAGGTAGGCACTGTTACTCAAGATGAACTTCTTAATCTGGAGCTTGGTTTTATGAATGCCCAGCTAGCCCTTACCAGGGCAAACTTAGGGCTTGAAAGGGCACGAGCCCAGCTAAACTCATTTCTTGGCTATGATAAAAACACAAAAATTGAATGTATCATTCCCACCGAGCTCCCCGACCTTAGCATTAATGCTGAAGAAGCTATAGCAGAAGCCTTTAATAATAATCCCGATATAATTAACCAGCAACACCGGTTAATAGAAGAGGACAGAAAAGTGAAACAAGCAAAATCACAGAGTGGTATCAGTGGAGATTTATATGCACTTTATGGATTAAACCAAAATGCCGAAGAACTTGGAATGGTATATAAAAACCCGCTCGATCGCCAAAGACTTCAAATTGGAGTAAATATACCTGTCCTCGACTGGGGGCGAAGAAAAGGCAGGCTGGAAATGGCTGAATCAAACAGGGAAGTTGTGCGGATCAGTATAAATCAGGAAAAAATCGACTTCGAACAAAATATAGTTATGAATGTACTGGAGTTTAACCTTCAGGCAGATCAGGTACTGAATAGAGCAAAAGCAGACACTGTTGCCCAGATGGGATATGATGTAACACAACAAAGATTCCTGATAGGAAAGGTCGATGTCACTAAACTGAATCTGGCCCGTAATGACCAGGAAACAGCCAGACGTGCATATATTAATGCGCTGAGATCCTATTGGGATTATTACTTTACAATAAGAGGACTTACTCTTTTTGATTTTGAAAAAAACATATCTCTTTCAGAAGATTTCGACCGGTTAGTAAACACATTTTAATAAAAAGATGTCATCAAAGAAAAAAAGCATTATTGGAATTATTGCCGGATCGGTCATAGTTATTTTGGCAATTATTTTGGGAGGTAAAACACTGATATCCGACAAAGTATACACAGTGCAAAAAACAACCTTCGAATCGGTAATAACGGTAAACGGCGAAATACAGGGAAAAGAAGCTGTGCAGATTGTACTTCCCGAAGACCTTAAAAACCGGGATCTGCGGATTCATGAATACAAAATAAAAGACCTTATTCAGGAAGGCAGTCTGGTAAAAAAGGGAGACTGGATAGCAACACTAAATATTGAAAATATTACCCAGCAGATCCAGTTTAACAATGACGAAATAGACAGGCGCCGCATTGCACTGAATGATGCAAAAATTGATTCAGCAATAGAACTTAAAAGACTGAGAGAAGAGATAGATGAATATTCCTACGACATTGAATACCGGAAATTGGAACTTGAACAGGCTAAATTTGAATCTCCGGCATACCAGAGAAAAGTAAATGTGGCTTATAATAAGACCTTCAGGCAAATGGAAAAAAAGAAGCGTGACTATGAGCTGAGGAAAATGCATTTAAGGGTAAGAACACAAAGAATTGAAGAATTTTACAATTTTTACCTGCATAGAGATTCACTGTTAAAAAAGGCTGTCGTGGCTGCTGAAATAATGGCCCCGCAAGATGGAATGGTTATTTATGCAAGACTTTGGGGAAGAAGAAAACTCAGAATAGGCGATAACATAAGTCCATGGCAACCGGTAATTGCTACCCTGCCCGATCTGTCTGTATTGGTTTCAGACACCTATGTAGAGGAGATCCATATAACAAAAATCAATCTGAACGACAGTGTCAAAATAACTGTGGATGCAATTCCCGGAAAAGTATTTAATGGGGTGATCTATAAAATTGCAAATATTGGCCAGGAATTACCGGGATTTGAATCAAAGGTTTTTAATGTAATTATTGAGCTTATTGACAATGACCCGAAGTTGAAACCGGCAATGACATCAAGCAATAATATAATTGTAAGCAAAATACCCGATGTCCTGACAGTACCCAGAGAGTGCCTGTTTGTCAAGAATAATGTTAACTATGTTTACGTTAAAAAAGAGGGGAAAATAGTCAGACAGCCCGTCACCTCCGGTCCTGAAAATGATAAAGAGGTGATGATCCAATCAGGGTTACAGGTTAACGACAAAGTCTTGCTGTCTGAACCGGAAGAGTTTGACGAAGTAAGTATCAATATACAGGATTAGGATTAATAGTATCTGATTCAATCCGGCCGTCTTTAAGTCTTACAATCCTATAAGCATGATCGGCTATATCCTCTTCATGAGTAACCATTACAAGGGTATTACCCATTTTGTGAACCTCTGCAAATACTTTCATTATCTCTTCAGAAGTAACAGAGTCGAGATTGCCGGTAGGTTCGTCAGCAAGCAATATTGAAGGATTATTGACCAAAGCTCTGGCAATAGCAACCCGCTGCCGTTGCCCGCCGGAAAGCTCATTTGGTTTATGAGTCATTCTTTCGGCAAGTCCAACATTAGTAAGAATATCGGTTGCCCTCTTTTTCCTCACCTCTTTCCTTATACCGGCATATATCAACGGAAGCATAACATTTTCAAGAGCCGAACTTCGGGGCAGCAAATTAAATATCTGAAAAACAAAACCTATTTCTTCATTTCTTATTTTTGCCAATTCACTGTCCGACAGATGACTTACATCTCTGTTATTTAATATATACTTTCCTCCCGAAGGAGTGTCGAGACATCCTAAAATATTCATCAATGTAGATTTTCCGGAACCTGATGCCCCCATAATCGCAACATATTCACCTTTATATATATCAAGTGATACTGATCTTAATGCTCTGACAACCTGAGTGCCTATTTTATAATTTTTTGTAATATTCTCTAAATGAATTATATTTTGCTTCATACGTAAATTAATTAATTATTTTTTAATGGTGTCATTATAGCCTGCTTACAAATGCCCCCGGGTACCGATTTTAATCGGGATACCCGTTTCATACGACTCCATACCTGAAAAATTTTCCAAATATACCAAAAAATCAAAATCTGCACTGTCCCAGGTATAAGCAGATATGGCATTAATATATCAGTTAATGCTGTCCGTTTTATCTTTATTCCTGTATATCAAAAGATAAACAATCGGTAAAATGCCCACAGTATTAAAAATGGCAATGCAAATAAACCATGCTAATTGACTTTTTCTTGCCGATTTCCATAATGCAATAAGTTTCCAAACACCCTCCCAGATTACTGCAACCAAGATTAAAGGCAGTAACCATGGTACTGAAGAAAAAATTTGTTGTTTCATTCGAATATTATTTAAAGTTTTCAAAAGCACCAGATAGAACTGGCATAATTTTCATCATGATCATTTATCCCGATTAAAATCGGGATGCTCGTTTCATTTTATTTTTATATTTGAAAAAATATTTATCAAAACTAAACAATAATCGTTATATGATTAAACCTGTTAAACAAAAAAGATGCTACCGGCAAAAAGCAGCTCTGATCTTAGTCCCTGTTATAAGCTTGCTTATTATACTATTTGCCGATCTTGATCCCGGTAACAAAAAAGTCACTTATGCTTTTGCAATAGCTCTTTTAATGTCACTTTGGTGGATCACCGAAGCAATCCCTCTTGCAGCAACAGCCTTATTGCCGGTTGCACTTTTCCCTCTGTTTGGGATCGTCGACGGGAAAACTGTTTCATCAATTTATTTTAACCATGTCATCTTCTTGTTTATTGGAGGATTCCTGATGGCACTTGCTATGGAAAGATGGAATCTGCATCGCAGGATTGCATTAAAAATCCTGATCCTTTTTGGAATAAGCCCCGGCAGAATATTAATGGGATTTATGCTGGCTACAGCATTCCTCTCTATGTGGATGTCTAATACAGCCACCGCTATGATGATACTGCCTATCGCATTATCAATAATTATAAAGTTAGAAGAGGACCTGGGTAAACAAAAAACTCACAAATATTTCACGGGTTTGCTACTTTCAATTGCATACTCAGCCTCCATCGGCGGGATAGCAACTCTGGTAGGAACTCCTCCAAATCTTTCATTTGTACGTATTTCATCTATTATTTTCCCAAAAATGCCGGAAGTCTCCTTTGCTGACTGGTTTCTTTTTGCAATGCCAATTACACTTATACTCTTTTTTACAGCCTGGGTGCTGTTATATTTTATGTATCGCCCGGAAGAAAAATGGGAAAATATTAAAATAACAACATTTAAAAAAGAGTATGCCTTGCTGGGAAAACCTAAACCGGAAGAAAAAATTGTGTTATTCCTGTTTATCGCACTGGCATTTTTATGGATATTCAGAGAAGGATTTCAAATACAATCGATAAATATTCCGGGTTGGATAAACCTCTTTAATTCAACCTCATATATTAACGACGGAACTGTTGCTATCTTTATAGCCTTGATCCTGTTTGTAATACCGTCAACTACAAAAAAAGGCGAACAATTGATGAACTGGGAAACAGCTAATAAAATTCCATGGGGCATTGTTTTACTCTTTGGGGGCGGTTTTGCACTGGCACAAGGATTTGTTGATTCAGGATTATCAGAATGGTTTGGGGAGCAGCTTACCGGACTTGCAGAATTAGATCCGGTAACACTTACAACTGCCAATGTAACATTAGTGTCACTACTTACTCAGTTAACTTCAAATGTTGCAACAACAGAAATGATTCTTCCGATTTTAGCAGGTCTTGCAGTCACAATAAAAGTAAATCCTCTCCTTCTTATGATTCCGGCAACACTTACTGCTTCACTGGCTTTTATGCTGCCGGTGGCAACTCCTCCCAATGCAATTATATTTGGCACTAACAGAATTCAAATTAAAGAGATGGCAAAAGCAGGGTTGCTATTGAATATTGCAGGGATAATCCTCACCACACTCTTTATGTTTCTTTGGGGTACCATTATTTTCAAAATAGATGTTGGCATATTTCCGGAGTGGGCAACAGGCAGGTAAGCCGGAGCTGCAAAATGGTTCAATACAAAACAGAATAAAAAAATTAATGATCTGCCTTTTTTCTGATTCCTATTTTAGCTTACTTTGTAACCATATTTTTTCAGTGTAACTTTAATTTAAATTTAAAGCTACAGCAAAAACCTTAAAAATGAATAGTTTCAGAACAATCAGCCTGATGGCAATTCTTACCTTTATTTTTATTTTTATAGGCGGGGCAATTGCCGGTCAGAGTGGAATGATCATTGCCCTGGTCATTGCCGGAATAACAAATTTCATTAGCTATTACCATAGCGATAAAATGGTACTGAAAGCTTACAAGGCAAAAGAATTACCCGAAAACCACTATGTAACCGCAATGGTAAGAAAACTTGCAGGAAAAGCAGAACTGCCGGTTCCTAAAGTATATATTATAAACCAAAGACAGCCAAATGCTTTTGCTACCGGAAGAGATCCTGAGCATGCTGCCGTAGCAGTAACCCAAGGTTTGTTAAATGCCATGAATGAGGAGGAGTTGTCAGGTGTTTTGGCACATGAGCTCGGACATATTGCCAATCGTGATATACTGATTGGAACAATTGCTGCAACCTTTGCCGGTGCAATCTCCTATTTAGGATATGCATCAAGATTTGGAATGGGAAACCGAAGAAACGACAACCGGGGCGGTAATATTCTTTTTTTACTTCTGGCTACAATCCTTGCTCCTCTTGCAGCATCACTGATAAGAATGGCTATATCCAGAACAAGGGAGTTCAAAGCAGACTACTTTGGTGCAAAAGTAAGCGGAAATCCTCTTTTCTTAAGTAATGCTCTTTCCAAACTTGAAAATTTCAGCAAACAAATACCAATGGAGGGAAATCAGGCAACATCGCATATGTTTATTGTCTATCCTTTCTCCGGAAAATCGATGGCAAGACTATTCAGCACACACCCTCCAACATCCGAAAGAATAAAAAAACTTAAAGAAATAGCTTATGGCAGATAACTTATAGTAT